>DASTET010000362.1:0-5117 GCA_035709445.1 Blastocatellia bacterium
GGTGATGCTCGTGGCGATGCCGTTAGAGCTGCCGCTTATATTCAAAGGCCCCCATCCGGTGCTTCTGACGGTCGAGCCCTCGATATCTTCTGTGAGCTTCCGGCTATAACAGGCGAGCCCTTCGACGACCGGCCCCTGAAAATCGAGCGCACCGTTGCTCAGGACTATAGCGGACTGGCAAAGCTCTCGGATCACTCCGAGGTTATGGCTCACGAACAACACGGTCCTGCCATGCGCGGCCACATCCTCCATCTTGCCGAGGCACTTTCTCTGAAAAGCTATGTCGCCTACGGCCAGCACCTCATCGATGAGCAGGATCTCCGATTGGAGATGGGCGGCGACAGAGAAAGCGAGCCTCATATGCATCCCGCTGGAATAACGCTTTACCGGGGTGTCGATGAACTTTTCAACCTCCGAGAAAGAGACTATCTCGTCAAACTTGCGATTGATCTCTTCGCGCCTCATTCCGAGGATCGCGCCGTTCAAATATATGTTCTCCCGACCCGTAAGCTCCGGATGGAACCCCGTCCCTACTTCGAGCAGCGAGCCTACCCGGCCACGAATTTCGGCAAAGCCTTCGCTCGGCTCGGTGATGCGCGAGAGTATCTTCAGCAGTGTGCTCTTGCCCGCGCCGTTTCTCCCGATTATTCCGACTACATCGCCTCGCTTGACCTCGAAAGAAATATCCCTGACCGCCCAGATCGTGTCATCGGCTCCGGCAGCGCCGTTGGCGTTTCTCCGCCAGAGCTTTGCGACTTTATTGAAGGGGGATGAGAACGTATAGGCGAGACTATCGCGCAATGTCATATAACGGTCTTGCTTGCCGCCGATACGGTAAAGCTTGCCGAGGTTCTCTACTCTGATAACCCTGTCGCTCATAAATAAAAGGTAACAACTCAGCCGCCTTGAGGCGGCTTGCCGAAGGCGATTAGGCCAGCCCTTTTAGGGCTGGTTTTAATTCAGCCGATCGGCTCAGGGCGCTTCAGCGTCCTTATCCAGGAGGCTTTAGCCCTGTGGCTAAAGCCAGTTTATGGTAAGCGCGCTCAAGCGCGCTGAAATTATCCCTGCCATCTAAAACCAGCGCTAAAAGCGCTGGCCGCGCAGCGCGAAGCGCATACCGCGCCATGATATGCCCTGCGGGCAAGCCCGATAAATCGGGCTGAGGAGTCACAACAAAAGCTTAAATCACCTCTCTGAACAAGAGTGCTCATAAAGGCTCAAGCTTCCCACCTGTCAACAAGGGCTATCGAGGATTGCCTGCCGTTTTGCTGAAAGCCTTTCGTAACCGCGCCATGTATAGCGCGCGCGCCCTGTATCACCCTGCTGTCTCCGCGATAAGTGGCCCACAGATTGTTAAAGTAGAATGACCTTATCAATCGCAGCAGCTCGATTACGGGGAGCGTGAAGAATACTTCTACATAGCGAGGATCGGGACTGCGCTCAAGAAAGCGCGCGTTCCAGGCTGCCATTCCCATAGCCAGATGATCGTAACACTGCCCGAACTGGTTCTGGGATTTGAAGCACCTCAATATCTCAAGCTTCTTTTCGGCCACGCCGGTTATATCGACATAGCCGTTCGGATAGAGGGTGTTATGGACCTGATAACCCCATACCTCGAAATCCGGCAGCCCGCTGCGTTTATGAACCAGCCAGAGAAGATGATTGACCAGACGATGTTTGGCGGGCGAGTCCAGGACCCACGGGGCCATCACCACCTGAGGCTTGAGCGTGTGAATGATCTCGGCGAGGCGGTCCAGGTGGTTCAGCGTAGGCTCCGGGTTCAGGTTTGAGATATCGAGCCGGTGCATGTTCGCCCCCATTTTCAAACAGGCTTCCTCGGCCTCCTGGTTCCTTATACGTATGGAGTCGACCGAGCTGGACGCGTAAGGCGGGTTCTTTGCGGCGCCGTCAGTGATATAGAGCACGTCTATCTTCACCCCCGCCTCCGATGCGATAAGGAGGGTCCCTCCGGCCCCTATCACTTCATCATCCTGATGAGGAGCGATCACCAGAACGGATCGAAGTTTTTCTACGGGGAGCGGGAGAGGCGTCATCTGGCTGCTGAAGAACTCTGTTCCCAGTACGCGGACCGCAAGGTCTATGTCTGAAATCTCGTCCCATCTTCGGACCAGAAAGCGGTATGGTCCCTGTTCGGCGCGTGCAGCGAGCAACTCTCGTATAACGGCGCGCAAACGGCGGAGTATAACCATCGATCAATGTCTCCACTCGGGGAACTGCTGGCCAAGCATGATCTCTAGCGCCCGATTGTGCGGGGCATATGTTTTCAACAGGTCGGAGCGGATCTTCCCCGGCATAGCGATCCCGCCGGCGGGCTTTCGAAAGATGACCTGAGCGTACTTCCTGGCCTTGCGCCTTTTGGCCGTGTCTTTTGTCATGCTCACGATCAGACGCTCTGTCACCGTCATGTACATTCCCTGAAGAGGCTTGATTACCGGCAGCTCCGCCCACGGGCGAGGGACCATCGTCCAGTTCTCGTTATGCTGCGTGCCCGCGAGATCGAGACCCAGGCTCGCATCGACTCCAATGAAGTTATATATCTTATTCATCGTTTCTTCCGGATGCGACCGGCTCCGCTCCAGCGTGATCACCAGAACACGCGACGGCGGTATCTGCTCGAAGAAGGCTTCCAGGCTTCGTTTATAGAACCCTCTGGCGATATAGGAGAGATGATTTCGCGCATAGGCGCTTCTTCGGGACCGCTCTGCTTCCACCGCTATCGCCTCTTCAAAACCGAGCTTCTCGCGCCCCTTGCCTACTTCGTTCCAGTAGTGCGACCAGGCTCGGTCCACGGGGTTGCGCAGGGTGATGATGAACTTCGCGTCGGGAATATACCGGGCCATCCTGGTGTGAGCAGGCTTCCAGAAAAGGAGGTCCGCTCCCTTGTGGCCTATGGCGGTGCGGCCCCCCGTGTCGGAGAACAGCTCCGAAAACTGCCCGATGCTATGGGTCCGCTCCCACTCTTCCGCGTCGGCTTCGCCTTCTCTCCACTGCCTGGTTCCGACGATCTCCTCCTCGATAAAGTAGTTCAGGTCCGTCCGGGGATGAAGATGAACGTCCGGGTGCGAGCTTATCCAGCGATAAAGCGAAGTCGTCCCACAGCGCCTCTCGCCGGCTATTATGAATGTAGGAAGGGGCATCAAATTACCTCAATAGTCATTAAAGCCCGGCTGTTGTTAAAGACGGGCGGACGGCCGCCGACCGCCTGCCGCCTTTCGTTCACGTTTAACAGAGCGAGGCTTATCCACTGCCACACGTAAAAGCTGTTATCGCTTTCGCCCCGCAGGAACTTTCGCCACTCACGCCTGACCGCGTTCGCATCGAGCCACACCCGACCGTACCCGGCGAGCGACCGCTCGATAAGCTCACCGGCCCACTTGCGAAGCGGGCCGCGCAGCCACTCGCGCTGCGGGGTCTGTAGCGCGCGCTTGGGCGCTTCCACAACGCCGTCCGGCAGCAGCTTGCGCGCGATCTCACGCAGCAGCCACTTGCGCGTATCGCCCGCAATCTTGCGCTCCGGCGGCTGTCTGAGCGCAAGCTCGAACAGACGGTGATCTAAAAACGGCTCGCGCAGCTCGGTCGATGATCTCATCGAGATACGGTCATTGAAACGCAGCGCGCGAGGAATCTTCGTATATCGAGCGTCCCTGTACTGGGTGTTTCTGAGCGGATCGGGGAATGGTCGCGGCAGATCGAGCGGCTCGGCCAGCGAGCGAAACTCCTTTACCAGCGATTCGGGTCGAACAGGCTTCTCTCGCGTGCCCTGAACGACGCCCGCCGACTCTCCATCGAGCGCGGATACGTAGTAATCATACCCGGCCCATTGCTCGTCCATCCCCTGCCCGTCCAGAAGCACGATGACCCCGTCCATCCGGGCCTGCTCGAACAATCGCGCGTATGCAAGCGTAGGCAGCCCGCCGAACGGCTCGTCCTCGTGAGCCTGCACGCACTCTGCCAGCGCGGGCACGTCTTCCGGGTCTATCCGGCAGATGTATGACGGGTGCATCGTGCGCGAGAGCATCTGCCGCACCCAGGGAAGCTCATCGTATTGCGGGTCGCCCGTGATAAAAGTGAAAGCCTTGACGTCGCTTTCAGGCCCCTCGACCGCCTGCACCAGTCCGAGAAGCGTGCACGAATCGAGCCCGCCGCTCAGGTTGATTCCGACCGGCACGTCGGCGCGAAACCGCAGGCGCACGCTCTCGGTCAACAATGCCAGGTACTCTTCGCGGACCGTCTTTAGCGACCTGCGGTCATATTCAGGTCCGACTCGCTCGGCCAGATCGTACCATCGCGAGACGGTCGTCCGCCCCTGCTGCCAGGTCAGGCGGTGACCGGGCGCGAGCGATTTTATATCCTCCCAGAAAGTCCGCTCCGAATGATCATAGACGCCGAGCGCGAGGTATGTAGCCCAGGCGACCGTGTCGGGCCGCACAGGGACGCCTGCCGCGTGCAGGGCCTTGATCTCGCTTGCGACCAGTAATGTGCCATCCTGGTCCTGATAGTAGTAGAGCGGCTTGACCCCGAAGCGGTCGCGGGCGGCAAACAGGCTGCGGTCTCGCTCGTCCCATATCAGAAAAGAGAACATCCCTATCAATTTGTCGAGACAGCCTTCGCCCCATTTCTGATAAGCGGCGAGCAACACTTCCGTATCGGTGCGGGTCTTGAACTCGTAATCCGCGCTCAGCTCCCGGCGCAGCTCCAGGTAGTTATAAATCTCGCCGTTGAAGACGACCCGATACCGGCCCGTGGTGTCGCGCATAGGCTGCCGGCCCGCCTCGCTCAGGTCTATGATGCTCAGGCGGTTATGTCCCAGCCCGGCCACCCCGGTCGGGTCCAGGTAGAGCCCCTGCGCATCAGGCCCCCGGTGCTGCTGTCTTGCAACCATCGCTTCAAGCTGCGAGCCGCTCGATTTTTCGCCAAAGCTACCTGCGATTCCGCACATCAGTTTTGCCTTCCTCTACCTTCCCGTGGCTCACCGCCTTGCAAATCTCTCAATCGCGCCCATCACGCGGCGGGCCTCGCCATAGGTCTTGTTGAGCAGCCTGTATGAACCCAATCTTCTTCTGAACAGGAGCCCCTGCCCTCTGATCGCTTCGTCA
>DASTET010000363.1:0-2413 GCA_035709445.1 Blastocatellia bacterium
GGCTCTTCCTTCGGCGGAGGAGGCGGAGGCGGTTCCGCCGGACCCGTTCCGCCCGGAACACCACCGACTACACCGCCCGGAACGCCGCCCGGAACGCCGCCCGGAACGCCGCCCGGAACGCCGCCTTCAACACCGCCAACCACACCCCCGCTCGATATCACGGGCGGGGCCGCTGATGGCGGCTTGATCTCTTTGGGCGGTTCTTTGGCCGCGACAAATCCGGTCGGAGCTTCGACCTTCACCACCTTGGGCGTAGAGGCCGCTGCCGGAGGAGGCGGAGGAGGCGGAGGCGGTGGAGGCGGTGGAGGAGCCAGCAGCGTCAACGCATTGAACTGTTCGTTGAGCTTGGCGTCAAAGGCCATGATGCCCCATACAATCACGCCCGTCAGAAGTATCACCCATAGAGTCGCGGTCACAAGAAAGTAAGCCCAGCGGTTGGACTTCCTCTTTATTGCCGACGACTCGACTAATTGATCAAACATGGAACTAGACCTCCGGTTGTTGTCGATGGGTCCGAGAGATAGCTTGTACGGGACAGCCAGCCCGGCCTCGATTGAGCTGCCGCCGGGATTTGCCAGGTCCGCTGCATAGCTATTTAAAAGTCGCTACCGTCCCAGAGCGAAACGGTTTAAACAAGCAGACTAAAGGCCGAGTAAACTTATGTGCTATTTGCTAAGTTCTTGGCTGAAAACCGGCTGAGTCTACTACTCGCCTTCCCATCAAGTCAAGCAGTTTTTCGGCTTTCGGCCAGTTAGACACCGCTCGCTCTGAAATTGTTCCCACCACGATTCTGAGCCCCTGAAACTGCGCCGCGACCGGTGCGTAAAGGGGCGCAGCCTATTACTTTTTCCGACCGTCCGGCCCTCTGACTTGTGCGGGGGTCAAAGGGCGGCGCGGCCAGTAGAATCCGCGAACTTAAAATCTCTCACGCCTTCGCAAGCGTCTGCTCGCTGGAGCGCGCCCTGGCTTCGGCCAGCTTGCCCCGCCCGGGCTTGTTTGTGAAATACTCCCACCAGAGCATGATCGGGCCCGCGATAGCAAACGTGGAGTATGACCCGACGAGTATGCCTATGGTGAGCGCGAGTCCGAACCCCCTGAGCACATCGCCGCCGAACAAGACGATCGCGACCACCGACAGGAAGGTAAGCCCGGATGTTATCACCGTCCGCGACAGGGTCTGATTTATCGAGTCGTTCGTTAACTGGGCGAGGCTGTCCCGCCTCCGCAGCCGGAGGTTCTCGCGTATGCGGTCGAATATGACTATCGTGTCGTTCATCGAATACCCGACCAGCGTGAGCAGCGCCGCTATCACGGTCAGGTCTATCTCTTGCTGTATGAGGCTGAAGACGCCGAGCGTGATCAGCACATCGTGGAAGACCGCGGTCACAGCCGCAACTCCGTATATCCACTCGAAGCGAAATGCTATGTAAATGAGCATTCCGGCCAGCGCCGCGAGCGTCACATATATCGCACGCTTGCGAAGCTCTTCGCCCACCTGCGGCCCCACGACGTCCGCCGAGATGACCGCGAAGCTGCCCGTTGTGAAATAGGGGGCCATCTTTTCGAGCAGGTTAGCAGACACGTCCTGAACCTGTATCTCTTCGAGGCTGTTGATGACGCCGCTCCGATCTCTTCGATACTGGCTGATGGCTTCGGCTGCCTTGCGATAGGTCTCGCCGGGCGTGCCCGGGCCGAGGGGGTTGATGCGCGTGAGCGCATCCTCTATCTCGCCTGTGCCAGCCAGGTTGAGGTCAATCTTTCCGGCATAGAAACGGTTCAGCAGCGCCGACTTGATCTGGTTCTGGTCAAGCCCCTGCGGGAGGTTGTCGGCCACAAGATTGATGCTCTGTATGGAATTGATGTCCTGGATGAAGCCCTTCTGTTGCTGGTCCCGGAAAGCGACTGCCTGCTCGCCGACCTGTCTGTAAGGGTGCGATCCTGCAAATGTCTGGCCTGCAATCCCGAGCGGGTCCGCCTGGCGCAATTCCTGCTCGATGCCCTCAGGATTTATCGTGTTGATGTTGACCTTGCCGATGGCGGTCTGTCCTTCAGGATTGAGCTTTTGCAGCGCGCCGATGATAGCGCGCTTGTCCTCGTCAACGCGACGCTCGGCTTCAGTTCCGGCGCGAAGCTGCGGAGCGCGTATGAGAAGCTCGTTGGGTCGCGAAAGGTCGGGCTGCAGCGTGACCTTATTAGTATCGATCCCTGCTTCCCCCAGCGCAGACCGAATATCAGCGAGTTCAGGCGGCTGTTTGAACCGCACCGTCAGCAGCGTCCCGCCCGTGAAGTCAACCCCCAGGTTGAACCCCAGCACCTGCACCGAGATTGCGCCCAGCAGCAAAAGAGCAATCGTTACAAATATGAAGGTCTTCTTCCAACCGATCCAGTTGATCTTAGGATCTCTGAATAGCTC
>DASTET010000364.1:0-2448 GCA_035709445.1 Blastocatellia bacterium
ATCAGAAAAAGCCTCGACCACCTTCTGGCTTCTGGCTTCTGACTTCTGGCTTCTCTGCTTGCCCATCTTCGTGTCAGGTGTATAATCAAAACTAAGAGGTGACCGCGGCGTCTGGCAAAGGGCCATTTGAATTCTCAGATGATTCCAGCGATGATGTCGGGCTCAGGTTCAATCGAATGGTCGGAAAAACAGTTCTCCACTACCGCATCCTTAAAGAGATTGGGAAGGGCGGTATGGGTGTGGTCTATAAGGCCGAAGACACGAAGCTCCACCGCGCCGTAGCTATAAAGGCGCTCGCGGCGGACCTCGTCGGAGATGAAAAGGCGCGCGCCCGGTTCTTACGCGAAGCCCGCGCCGCCTCCGCCATCGACCACCCTAATATTTGCACGGTTTATGAGATAAACGAGGTCGAGAACCTGCTCTTTTTTGTAATGCAGTACGTCGAGGGGAAGACCCTCAAGAAGTTTATAGGGAACCGCCCGCTCGCTTTAGACCAGGCGCTTGAGTTCTCGCTGCAACTCGTCGATGCCCTGGCTGAAGCTCACCGCCGTAACGTGATCCACCGCGACATCAAGTCCTCAAACATCATGCTCAACGAGCGTCACCAGCTTAAGATACTCGATTTCGGGCTGGCCAAGCTCCTCAGGGCTGCCGAGACACACGCGGCGGACGGGGTTGCGGACCTGACGCAGATGGGTTCGCCCTTCGGCACGGCGAGCTATATGTCGCCCGAACAGGCCAGGGGCGAAACCGCCGACTCGCGTTCGGACCTCTTCTCGCTGGGCGTCGTAATGTACGAGATGCTAACCGGTCGGCTCCCCTTCAGGGGAAAGTCGTCCGTCGATGTGATGCACGCCGTCATGCACGAAGAGCCCGCGCCGCTCGGCGACGGGTTCCCGCCACGGCTCCAGCAAGTGATGTCGAAGCTTCTGGCGAAGGATAAGAACAGCCGTTACCAGTCTGCCGATCTCCTGCTCGAAGACCTCCGCTCGCTGGTCCGCAGCCATTACGTCGAGCAGGGGGTCATCCCGACCGACAAGTCTGCGTCGCTTCAGGCGACGCGGCAGCCGCAAAAAGGAAAAGGATTTATAGGCAAGGTCTCAAGCTGGGTCCAGCGCACGTTCAGCACCCCTTCGCTGCCACGCGAGGAGACGAGCGGAACCCCTTCCGCCACGCCCGATATCACGCCTTCGATGTGGCAATCACGCGACAAGAAGGCTATTGCCATCCTCCCGTTCAAGAACCTCTCGGGCAGCCCCGAAGATGATTTTTACAGCTTCAGTCTTGCCGACAGCGTGATAACCGAGCTTGCACAGTTGCGCGACCTCGTCGTCCGCCCGTCATCCTACATAGTCCAGTATCAGAACAAGGATGTCGATCCGCGCGCCGTAGGGCTTCAACTGTCCGTGGACGCCGTGCTGATCGGAGGGTATATCAAGGCCGGCGACCGGTTCCGCGTGACCCCTCAGCTTGTGGATGTCAAAACCGGCGAGATAGTCTGGAGCGAAAAGATCGACGTGGACGCCAGAGACATAATCATGGTCCAGGACACTATCTCGAATAAGATAGTCGAGGGGCTGCGGGTGAAGACCAGCTCGACCGAGCAGGAGCGGCTAGTCAAATCGCCCACCGAGAGCGTCGAGGCGTACGAGAATTATCTCAAAGGCCGGACAGTCCTCTACAAGTTCATCACCCAGACGCTTGAGCTGTCGGATTTGAAGCTCGCGATAGAGTATTTCAAGAAGGCCATCGAGTTCGACCCGAATTTTGCGCTCGCGCACAGCGGGCTCGGCGTCGGCTATCTCAACTACGTTCTCAAAGGGATGGGCGGAGAAGAGTATTACAGCGAGGCCCGGCGCGCGTTCGACCGCGCGCTTGAGCTGGACCCTACGCTCATCGAGCCGCGTGTGCGTATGACATACATCTATCTTATCGAAGGCAACTCCGAGGTCGCCCGCCAGGAGATACGCCGTCTGCGCCGTCGCGCGCCGAACGAGCCTTCTGTCCATCTTGCCGCCTCGTATATCTACCGGCTGGCGGGCGAGTATGACCGCGCGCTCGACGCCTGGGACCGCCTCTTGAAGATCAGCCCGACCGATGTTGTGGTCGCCAGCTATAACCGCGCCCGAATATACATCTACCAGGGCGACTACACGAAGGCCGAAGCCGAGATCAAGAAGGGGCTGGCGTTCGAGCCGCACCACCCGCTGCTCCGCGCGTTCGGCGCGGTCATCGATTATTATCGCGGCGAGATCGAAAAGGCGACGCTGGAGCTTGAAGACGTTCTGTCGAAGAACCCCGACATTCATGCGTACAAGGTATTCCTGGCGTTTTGCTACCTGGCCCGCGGAGACCGTGAGCGGGCGTTCGCGCTCGTAGACGATCTGGTCATAGCCGCCGGTTATGCCGATCAGGACGCGGCATACCGTCTTGCGACGCTCAATGCGC
>DASTET010000365.1:0-8042 GCA_035709445.1 Blastocatellia bacterium
GTTGACTACGAACAATGCCTGCTTGCCTTCTATCTCTCTTACATCCTCTCGTTCAGCTTTCATCCCAGCCAGTATTGTTCTTTTGTGATCTCCAAAATCTACTTTGAGCCTGACCAGATTCTCTGAGCCTTTGATCTCTTCGACAGTTTCAATAGTTCCGACACGGACGTCGATCTTGTCGAGCAAATCAGCGGATATTGTTGGCTTAATTTGTGCAGGTTTGAGTTCTTCCATAACCGCTATTTTACTCGATAGCATCTGCACATAGTAGGCCGTCTAATGTCGGGCATGCCGGGCGCGCGGGGTGGCTGTCGAAGCTTATAAAGCCGCCTGCGCGATTCGCTGCATGCCTTTGTTAGACGGGGTTGCCTTCACATCATTCTCTTGTCCTAACCATTCAGCTTCTCGATCCGTTTCCGTAGATACTCCTTCCATTTCTCTGGAAGTGCCTCGACTTCTACAGCGAGCTCCAGAGTTCTCATGTCTTCCCGCTCTAATGCATATATCCTCGTGATGTCGGCGACGCTCACCGTCCGCTCTTCTCTCCCTATCAGCTCTATCTTATTACCTGCTTCAACCACTCCCTCACGCAACACACCAAGGTAGAAGCCTGTTCGCCGACTCGCCAGAAACTTCTTTACCATGTCTGCGCGTCCAAACCTTATCCCAAGTTTATAGCACGGAAGACGCGGCTGCGTTACTATCACTTCCGCCCCTCCGATCCGGTATCGGTCGCCTATCAGTACACTATCCTCGATTATTCCCTCGGTTGTGAAGTTCTCGCCGAACACTCCTGCCGAGAAGTCTATATCCGGCAATTCGCCTCTCCAGAACTCATAGTGTTCGATTGGATAAGCATAAACAGCCTTATCAAGGCCCCCGTGCACAGACAGGTCTGCCTGTTTATCGCCGACGAGGTTGAGAGTATTTAACATAATAGGTGAATTGACAGGTTCTTTGAATATTCCGGTTGTGACGGTTTTGCCCTGCCAATATACATCGCGCGGCAGCCCGACATTAACCGATACTAGCCTCATAGGTTTGGATAATGCCAAGCAAACTTCTGAAAGACAAGCCGTCTAAAGCCGGGGATCACCGGGCGGCGTAGAGGGTTGTTTAAACCAAATAGACTTTCTTCGACGCGCTCCGATGCATGCCGTTATCACATTGCGCATCGCAGTCTCCTTAGTCTTGCAGACCTGATTACCCCTTCCATGATATTGCAATCAGGTATGGATACTACAGCTTCTTCGTCAGCGTACTGAACATGGATAGCGGGTTGATGGTGTTTCTGGTTGTCTGATACGATTCACCTTTCGACCGCGCAAGAATGTGGAGCATAGGAGCGTGGGGGTCGCCTTCCACGTCTGCAACTTTCGAGCTGAAGAAATAGAGTCATTATAGTCACTCAACCGCTATACAAGGAGCAACGAATGAAAAACGTATCGAATCGCCTTTGGCGATGGTCAACAGTAACCTTTGCCATAACGGTCTCTCTCTGTTCTATACTCATGCAGGTGGAAGCAAACGATAATCTTATTTCGGAAGATCGGCCCGTACAACAGTCGCCGACCGCGGCTGGCACTCCTGACGCTAACCCTGCTGATGTCGCTACGATAGACTCAACGGTTGCAGCGCTCTACGATGTGATCTCGGGCCCCGCGGGAAAGAAACGCGACTGGAATCGGTTCCGTTCGCTCTTTATCCCAGGCGCGCGATTGATACCGACGGGTAAGAGGCAGGCAGGAGGATTCGGCTCGACTGTGATCGACCCCGAAGGGTATATAACAAGGTCTTCGTCTTTTCTCGAAGAGCAGGGGTTCTTTGAAAAAGAGGTAGCCCGCCGCACCGAAACATTTGGTAATATCGCTCATGTCTTCAGCACCTATGAAGCGCGTCGCAAAGCTGATGATAAAGAGCCTTTTATGCGAGGCATCAACAGCATCCAGCTTATGAACGACGGCAAGCGGTGGTGGATTGTCACCGTATTCTGGCAAGCCGAAAGTCCGGATACACCCCTCCCGAAGAAGTACCTTGAAACCAAGAACTGACGTCGCGCGACCAGTGTGATACCTTTTCCCTTCTCTGTGTTCTTCTTTATGTTGGCTTGATAGTTATGAGCAAGCTGATATCGCCTATCGGTCAAGTAGCATATCAGTGAAGGCATATGCCTTCTACCGCTTTGAATCAATCGAAGATCGCCTCGCTCCTACTGCTTTACACCTTCCCACCTGCTTCCGTCCTCGTATTCCACATACATGATCCTTACTTCCTCTATCATCTCCTTCCCCCCTCCTCCTGCACTCACTACTCTTGTCGGCGGCTCTCCTACATACTTTATCAACTCTTTCTTTTCTCCTGGCTTTATCCTTATCCGGCTTTTGAACTCGTGATGTGTCATCTTCTTGCTCCCCGGATCGGTAAATGTGTAGTCCCATCCAACCTCGACCACGGTTCTCTGGCTGATGTTCCTCACCGTCGCCTTATATGCGAATCCTTCTATCACTCTGGGTAATCTCCTTCTATTGGGATTGGAAATTGTATTCGGGTTCCGAGAGGGAGTTCCTGCCTGATTAGGAAGGGACTGGTTATCCCAGCCGGGGCGGTATCGAAACTTAGCCCAGCTATTCTTGATTATGGTGATTGGCAGAGGGCTATCAGTGAGCACCTGGGCCGGAGCTGCGGGGAGGAAGAAGGGAGAAAACAACAGCAGCAAGAAAAGTGATTTCATAAGGCGCCTCCTGTAATAAGCCATCTGCTCAGACTTCTAATATCGGGCATCAGCCGCAAGGGGTAACCATGCGAGCCACAGGTCGCGGCTCCTTGCCTGCCTTTGTCAAAACGCGTCCGAATCCACTGAATGAACCTATCCCATTTTAACTCATCTCTGTTTCTTCCCATCCTTTAACAGCTTTATCATCTCGGCTATGCGCTTGCTGCGAGTCTCTGCTCGCTTCGCGCTCTCTATCCACCTTATATAGTTCTTTCGGTAGAAGGTCGCCAATGCATCGAAGAAAGCCTTTGCATCTGGTTCGGCCTCTAGCGCGCGCCGAACATCGTCTGGCAGCCTCTCCGACTGCGGCCCTTCTGGTGAGAGAACAACCGCTACTTTCGCGCCAGCGTCGAGTCCGTTATCGCGCCGCCAGGCCGCACCGAGCGGCAGAATAAACTGCATTCCATCAAAGACGAGGGGGCCGCGGACCGGGCGTCCATTAAGCGAGCCTGCGATGTGATGGCGATCTTTGTCGCCCCATACTTCATTCGGATTGAATGGGATCGCGATAAACGTTCGGGCCCCGGATCTGACGATGGTGGACTTGAAACGTTGCATAGACAAAAGGGCTACCTCCCGGTTGATTCTACGCGATAAATATGATTTGAGCACCCCGGTTGTATAACGCAGGGCCAGCATCACCGGGCGCGTCGGCGTATCATTGCCGTATCATAGGAGGCGCGCGCGCTCCGGCGCATGCCGTTGTTAGACATGGGGGGTCATCCTGTTAACGAATATAGGTAAGCAAAGTACCCCACCAACAGTATTGCGCCCTCCCACCGATTCAAAACAGAGCCCCGCCACAATAACGGGAAGACGAGCACTGCGCTCCCGATCAATACCCCCATATCAAGCAATCTCAGGCCCTGTACCTCGAAAGGGGTGATTAATACCGCGACTCCAAGTATGCAGAGTACGTTTAGAATATTCGACCCGATCACGTTGCCGAAGGCAACATCTGCCTGCCCTCGGACAGAAGCTATTACTGCGGTTGCCAGCTCTGGTAAACTCGTGCCAATCGCTACGACCGTCAGCCCTATCACGACTTGACTGACTCCAATGCTCTCGGCTAATGCTGTCGCCCCGCTGAGCACAAGACTGGCGCCTGTTAAGAGCGCGGTAAGTCCTAAGAGGATAAATCCCGCATCTAACCAGGCTGAGTGTGCCGGTCCTGTGAGTGCCCTATCAAATTCTTTCGCAACAGAGGCGCTCCTATCTCGTCGAGCGGCAACGTAAGCGTAGATAGTGTAAGCTACACTTCCTGCGACTAATAGCAGGCCATCCAGTCGGCTGAGTCTCCCGTCAAGAAGGAGCAGGCTCAGCAGCACCGTCACCGCTATCATCAACGGCACTTCACGGCGAATCAGCTCCGAGCGCACACGCATCGGATTTGCCAGTGCCGAGAGGCCGAGAATCAGAGTAATATTGGAAATGTTAGAGCCGACTACATTGCCCAGTGCTATACCGCTGTTGCCCTGAGAGGCTGCCCCAATACTTACAAACAGCTCAGGAGTGCCTGTGCCAAAAGCAACGACAGTCAGTCCAATCACCAGCGGAGTCACGCCGAGGCGAAGCGCTATTGCCGCGCTACCGCGCACCAGCCCTTCGGCACCGATAGCAAGAAGAACCAGCCCACCCAGAATAATCAGAAAGAGAATGAACATGCGGGAGAGTATAGCATCAACTAGACGGAAGAAATGGCCGTCTATCCGCGTCTAACTACCGAATCCCAGTTTAGATAAAGGAGAAATGCGATGAAGACTCAACGAATTGCAATTGCCCTCACGTTGATTAACCTCGTGATCGTGTCTTACAACCTGGCACAGACACGCCCGGCCACTGCGGAGGGTGTAGCGCCAGTGCTGCGGGGGCGCTCGCTTGAGATCGTTGACGACCAGGGGAGGGTTCGGGCAAGCATCAAGATACATCCGGAAGATAAGACTTATAAGCAGCCTGACGGCAAGACCGGATATCCGGAAACAGTCATGTTCAGACTGATTGATGCGAATGGCCGACCCGAAGTGAAACTCGGAGCCTCGGCGAAGGGTGGAGGTCTCGGTCTCCTGGGAGACACAGACTCGACACGGATATTGCTGGAGGCCGAAGGCAGAGACTGCCTGTTGAGACTGACGAACAGTGACGGGCGTCAGCAGCTAATCAAGCCGTAGCAGGAAAGGTCACTCCTGCTCGGCTGATCGGGCTGCGCAAAAGTCAATTGAGGACATTAGACCCGATTGCCGCGCGGGGTATAAAGTCATCGTCGCCCGGTCGCAGCTCGCCTTCGAGGGGTATAGCTTGCGACGCAGCCGACAAAGCCGTGGCCGCCAGGTATACGGCTCGTTCTATCAGGTTCAGTTGATCGGCAGAGTACTGATCGAGCGCGGACGAATAGAGCGTTACGGCGCCATGGATTTGATTGTTCTTGATTAGCGGGTAAGAAGCGAGAGTGCGATAACCGGAGAACTCAACCGGGAACGAGCCGGGAAAATCGAGCTTCGGGTCCACGTTGGAAAAAGGCTTGCCGTTGGCGATTACCCAGCCCGTCACCCCTTCGCCGAGCGCCCTTGTATGCCCTTCGAGCAGATGAGCCTGATGGCCCCTCGCATGCACGACCGTATTGTCGCCCGTTCCAGGCGTTACGAGCGTCACCGCGCATAGATCGTATGGAGCCAGGATCAGGAGCTTTTTCGTAAGCGCGGAGAGAACCTCTCTCTGCCCGCGAGACATGAATAGCGATTCGGCAAGCTCGCAAAGCGCGCCGGTCGCGTCTTGAGCAGACACTTGCTCGGCTGATTGGCTCCTCTCTTCGGCGAGCCCGGCGGCGGGCGCAACTTTCAATGCGGCTTCCGACAACTGCTCCGAAGGCTCTATACCGAAAGTGGGAACAGGCGCGTCACGGTGCGCCGCAATCTCCGCCTCGAATTCCGGCAAGTGTGATATGAACGCGCCGACGACCTTCGGATCATATTGCGCGCCGCTCCCCTGTATGAGCAGGTCTATCGCCTGTTCGCGCGTCATCCCTTTTCGATACTGCCGGTCTTCTCGCACGGCGTCAAAACAGTCGACGACAGAGAGTATTCGCGCGGTAAGCGGTATCTCTTCACCCTTCAGCCCGTCCGGGTAGCCCGTGCCGTCCCATCGCTCGTGATGGTGGCGCACTATGGGGACGACCGGATAGGGGAACTCGACGCGGCTCAGTATCTGCGCGCCGGCTATGGTGTGGTATTTCATCTTCTCGAACTCGGCTGCTGTGAGCTTCCCCGGCTTGTTCAAGATGTAGTCCGGCACGGCTATTTTGCCGATGTCGTGAAGCAGAGCGCCCGCCCTGAGCGCCTCTATCTCCGCCTCAAAGCATCCGAAGATTCGGGCCACCCCCGCGGCATATATCTGGACGCGCAGGACGTGCTCGTGCGTGACCTCGTCTTTGGCGTTGATGGCGACGGCCAGCGCCTCAATAGTTTCGCGATGCGCCTTGTCCATGACGGCGATGCGCTTGTTTATGCCGTCGCGGTACTGGCGATGGGCGAGAAAGATCGTAAGCAGCGTCGGCCCTACGATGGCGAGCATGACAAGCAGGTCTATCTGAAGCGCGCCGTATATAAGGCTGGCGGCAGTCCCTGTCGGCAGATACATAGGGGCGGCCCAGAGAAAATCTATCCAGCTCCGTGTGATCGATCTGCCGTGACGCAGGGCTATGAGCGTAGAAAGTAAGATCGCGTTTACGGTGAAATGCGCGATGCTGGCCAGAAACATCGAGATGGCGACAGCCGCGAGGCCGTGATTTGCGCCCGCGTCGGCTTCGCCGAAAACTGAGTAGAGTCCGCCGTTCAATACGGCGGCGGCTGCCGCCGCGCTGAGCGACATCATCGCCGACGAGAAGAGGTGGCTCGAAAGCAGCGGGCCTCCGCGCCGCGCGGATATAAAGCTCTCGATGCCGGCAATCAGTATCGCCGGATATGCTCCATAGCAACACGCGATGAGAATCACTACCGCGTCCGTGAGGGTGAAGGTAATGACCTCTTGAGTGAACCCCAGACCGACAGGGAGCTTGAAGTTCTGTGGGAACGCCCCGACTATGATGGTCAGCGGTATCAGACCGAGCACAATCAACTGTTCCCTCGTTTCATATAACAGGGCCACGTTTGCGCCCGCTATCGCGCACAGCGATAGCCCCGCGGCCGTCACCATCAACTGATAACACCGCCGGAGACTCTCTCTGGTTACTTTCCCGCCCGTTCCCATTTTCTACACCATTGTCGGTCTAGTTCTTCCACGACAGAAATATCGACTTATAGCAGCCTGCCGTCTCGAATCCTGCCTTTCGATAAAACCTGTTAGCCGCCAGGTTCTCTACATCGCTGAGGAGGCATAACGACCTCGCGCGGGCAAGCAGTGTCTGACTTAGCTGTGACATGCACCTGAGGCCGAGTCCATTGCCGCGCATATCCGGGGCCACGTAGACGCCTTCCAGGTAGATGCAGTCGGGCGTATCGCACATGACATCGGCATTGAATATCACGTCGCCGCCTTCTATCCAGACCCACACCTGTTTCTGCTCTATGCGCCGCAGCCATCGCCTGCCGAACCCTTCGGGGTCGACTTCCAGGGGGTTCACTCCGCTCTCCTTGCTATGCAACTCCCCGTAAAGAGGCAGGAGAATATCTAGGTCATCAGAGGTCGCAAGCCTTAACTCGGGAGTCGGCATGGATGCGGGCAGCGGGTGTAGCTGCACGAAGAGCAACTGCTCGCGCTGCCTGCGCGGCCCGTCTCCGCCCGCCGAGTAAGCGCCCCAAAAACAATCGACCTTCTGCTGCTCGCCGAGGATCATGTAAATAGACTGGCCGCCGCGCGCGTAGTCTGCAAAGGCCCTTAAAGCAGCGTCGGTGTGGGCCTCGATCAGCGTGATGTGACCTATGAGGGCGACCCCCATCAGATGGTCTTCCCCGTCACGACAGGCGTAGAAGCTCCCCCTGTTGAGATCGTTGACCATGCCGTTCTCTTTAAGAAAGCCTTTGATGAAGACCGTGTGAACAGGACGAGCAGATAGAAAATCCCAGACTTCATCCCTGTCGCTTTCGGAGAGCGGGTAGACCTTTAGTCCGGTTTCAGCCTCCCGGCCCGGCCCGAGCCCGGTAGCCATATCTGGTTTTAGGTGATGGGTATGCATCCGGATTTTCTCAACAGGTCTGGTTGTTATTAAAGTGCGGAGCCAGGCAAGAACGACTCTGGATCCTGCCTGGCTCCAAGTCTTCGTATCGGTTACAGCAAT
>DASTET010000366.1:0-4081 GCA_035709445.1 Blastocatellia bacterium
CGGCCCATCGCCTCATGGCCTGTCGCCAGTTGCCGCTGCGGTCGGCTTCGAGTATGAACTCGGAGACGCGGCGGTCGCCGAGGCTGAGCAGCGCCTGTAGCTGCGCTATGCGCGACGACATGGCGCGCACCTCGACGTTCGGCATGTGCTTGAAGGCGCGGGTCAGGTATTTGATCTTTTGATCGAGTACGCGCTCGGGCTGGATCGGCTCCCACTGAAAGGGCGTCTGCGGCTTGGGCACGAATGCGTTGAGCGAGACTATAATCGATCCCACGCGCCCGCGAGGGCGAGCTATCTCGATCATACGCTCGCGTATCCGGTCGGTCAGGCTCACTATCGCGTCGAGGTCTTCTTCCTCTTCGGTCGGCAGCCCTATCATCATGTATAGCTTCAGATTGAAGATGCCGCGCTCGAAGATCATCTCCGCGATCTGGACTATCTCGTCGTTTGTCAGGTTTTTGTTTATCACGCGGCGAAGCCGGTCAGACCCGGTCTCGGGCGCGATGGCAATCTGCTGATCGTTGCGGCGGACGAGCGCATCGAGCAGCTCCGGCGAAATCTGGTCCAGCCTGAGCGACGAGACCGACACCTGATAATCGAGTCTTTCAAGCCCTTCGAGTATCTCGTGTATCTCTGGGTGATCGCACACGGCCGTTGCGACAAGCCCTATCTTGTCTGTGTGCTCGCGCATCTCAGCAGCGCGGGCGAGCAGTTTCTCAGCAGAGAAGACTCGCGGCGCGAGATAGGAATAACCCGCCCAGCAGAACCGGCAGCCCATCGAGCAGCCGCGAGAAATCTCCATAAGGTAGCGCCCGCTCATCTCCGTGTTGTCTGTGAGTATCTCGCTTGCCGGTATGAAATCGTCGTCGAACTTTCCGTGCCCCTCCTGCTTTCGCATGGGGTTTCGCATGGTGAAGACGCGCGGCGGCGCGCCGTTTGTCGGCGCGAACCTGCCGAGGCTGCCGTCCGGGTGATAATGGACGTCATAAAACCTGGGCACATAAAACCCTGCCTCGCGCGCAAGCCGCAGCAGCAGGTCCTCACGCGAATCGGCCTCGTTCATCACGCGTATGAGGGCGGGCACGAGCACTTCGCCCTCGCCCACGCATACTAAATCGACGAAAGGCGCGACCGGCTCCGGGTTGAGGAACGCGGCAGCCCCGCCCATTACGACGAGCGGGTGATATTCATTTCTCTCCTCTGCCAGCACAGGCATGCGGGCCAGACGTAGAAGCCTGGGTATGTTCAGGTAATCGGTCTCAAACGATACGGATATGGCGAGCACATCGAACTCGCTCGCGGGCGTCTGCGATTCAAGCGTGAGCAGAGGAACGCGCGTCCGCTCCATCTCTTTCTCGATCTCCGCGTCGGGCACGAAGAGACGCTCGCACGTTATACCGTTGTACGAATTGAAGAGCTGGTACACGGCCTGAAAACCGAGGTTCGACATGCCTATGTAATAGGTATTCGGATACGCCAATGCGATATCCAGACCGAGCCCGCGCGGCTTGTGATAGACAAGCCCCGCCTCTTCGTCGAGTATTCTTTTATATCGTTCTTTAATCTTTTGCATCCGCTGTGTTGCTAACCTGTTACTAAAAAAAATCGAGGAGATCAAAGACTGACTCTGCGAAATAGTCAGGCTTTTCCATCTCAAGCTCGGCGCGCGATGCAGGGCCCCAGCCTGCGGCTACCGTGCGCACACCCGCGCGGCGTCCTGCAAGAATATCGTGACGGCTGTCGCCGACATAGACGGCCCCGGAAGCCGCCGTGTTCAGCCTTTCAAGCGCCGCCAGTACCGGCTCGGGATCGGGCTTGTGGCTGAGGGTGTCTTCGAGAAAGACCGCCTCATCGATGAGCGGGTCGAGCGAGCAGACCCGCAACCCGCGCAACGCAAGCTCCCGGCTCTTTGAAGTAACCACTCCTATCAGGTACCCGCGCGAACGGAGCGCGGCAAGGACCTCTTCTACACCGGCAAAAGAGCACACCATCTGGTCGTGATTTGCGACGTTGAAAAAGCGGTACTCGCTGAGCAGTCGTTCAATCAAGTCGTCGCTTGCGGAAGTTTCAACTACGATTGGCAGAGGCTCGCTCGAAACGGCGGCAAGCCTGACCATAGCTTCGCGCAAAGGGATGCCGAAAGTTTCAATCAGCGCCTCGCGCGAATGCCTGAGCCCGCAGACCGTCTGCCACGAATGATCGAAGCAGCGCAAGATCAGATTGGTCGTGTCAATGAGCGTGCCGTCCAGGTCAAAAAGAATCGCCCGCTTCAAACTCATTCAAACCAGCCTATATTAAGCATCAACCTCGCCATCGAATCTGTGATTATAGTTTATAAGGCTTGCGGCAGGCAATCATTTCACTTCATGCCGCGTTGCGCGGTTCTAAGCGCGGCAAGCAGCCCAAGACTCAAAACGACTGCTACAAGTCCGCGCACTGTATATTTGAACCAAAAAAGCATCAGGGTGCTACCGGCGAGATAGAGCCGCGCCATTACGAAGGTGGACACATATGCGCGCGGCGAGCCAAATATTGTTGCTGCCCCGCTTGTTGCTGAAGCTACTGCTACGAGTATTGTTATAGCCAGAGGAAATACGCCTTCGGATATGCCTATATATCTCCTGACGAAGGGGAGCGCGATACCGGCAAGGATCAGAACCACCCCCGTGATCTTCACTCCGGGCGAAGTCACATCAATATTCTCCCGGCGAAAGGGCGTGCGGTTGGTAAGAACTGAAAGCCCGGCATTGGAATCGATGGAGAGGGGGTCTCCCCCTATTAACAGAAGAGCTATTGAGGCCGCAATCAAAGAGAGCGGAAACTCAAATCCCCCGGGTTGTATAAGCCCTGCCGCCCAGTGAACCTGAATAAGCGCAACTGTCAGGACGCACAGATGTCCGAATGCGGCCAGCCTCACAAGAAACCCGGCAAGCAGCATCAACCCTCCGACAAACTCGGCTGCGATAACCATATATGCAAGAAACAATGGAATCCCGCCGAGCGCACTGGCGGCAAACAGGGCAGGCTCGCTAAGCTTGCCGATACCATGAGCGAACATTATCGTCCCAGCAGCCATCTCCAACGGCAGAGCTGCCCACTCCGGTCGAATCCCTCCTGATCTTAATGACATTAGCCCCTAACCTCATCATCTTATTGTTTCCCACTACTTCAGGCTCGGCATCATGTGAACTGCCAGGTGAGCGGACCATATTGTATTCCCTGGATTTGAGTGTAACAAGGCAACCGAGAAACAAGCTTTGCTGATAGCAGCGAAATACATCCCAGACCCTTACCTCTGTGGCATAACTCCACACTACATAAGAGAAATCATGCCATGGAAATGATGCAGTGCTGGGAGATATCTCGATTCATCACGTGGTTACTGAATACCTCCTGGATACTAAATGTGCGGATACTTAGTTTACGCAAGGATATCAAACCTCAGGAAAGTAGTAGAACTTCATCAGCCAGAAGAAAGGATTAGTGTAGGAAAATGAACGGATTAGGGCCTTGTCTTCGAAGAGAAAGGTTGTGTGGTGAGGATATGGCACGTGGTGTGCAAACATTGGCGCGTGTTGCGCGAACCATGGTGTATTTGTCTTTAAATTAATGTCAGGCAGGGATAACTTTGTAGTTGCTTTTAAGAGGGTTCCGATTTATTATACGCATTCTTTTGCAAGATTTGACTTTATCGGTACTCAGGTCCTCCCAGCTACAGGGAAATCGAGCAGCGATGCCGACGGACCTTAAATTAAAGAATCGACCATTTTGAACCAGGGTGGCTACCAATCGGGCTGGGCGAACGGCGAGAGAGGCTTTTGGAGTGTTGCACAGATTTCTCCAGGAGGTTTGACGCCGGAAAGAAAGTGATCGCGCTCGGATCCTCATACAGGAGCGTCAGGCTGGTGGTCGTAGATTATGTTCGGCGGCAGAGCCGAACAACGGCTTTTTTTAAGTTCCCAAATAACATTGGAGAGGGATAGATGATGAAAATGAAACGAGCAGTAATGATGGCAATGCTGGCCGTGGCAGTGGCCGCGCTTGCGGTACCTGTCATAGGGCTGCGGGCGGGCGCTTCCAT
>DASTET010000367.1:0-3897 GCA_035709445.1 Blastocatellia bacterium
GCGAAGCAGAACAGAGGCCGAGGCAAGGAGGCGAAACGGGTCAGCGGCGGCAGGGCCAGATGATCTGGCTGCTCGTCGGCGGGAAGACGCTTGAGCCACGATTCGTCCGCACAGGGCTTACCAACGGGCGGGTCACTGAAATACTCGGCGGCGAGATAAACGAAGGCGATGTGGTCATTGTCGGACAGAACGACGTGAGCGGCACCAATCGCCCGCAGCAGCCGACTACTCCGTTCGGAGGTCGCCCGCCCATGGGCGGAGGCCGGGGTAGATAATCTAAGCCGCCCGGCGGCCAACAGAAAGCAGGATAGCTTGGAAGCTCAGGTCATAACAGAAAAACAGCGGATCGCCGACGATCTTTTCCCTCAGGCGATGATCTCGCTCAAACACGTCCACAAGATTTATAAGATGGGCGATGTCGAGATTCACGCACTTCATGGCATATCGCTTGAGATACATCGCGGAGAGTTCGTCTCCATCATGGGCGCTTCCGGGTCGGGCAAGTCGACGACGATGAACATAGTCGGCTGCCTCGACCGGCCGACGCGCGGTCAATACTACCTGGACGGACAGGATGTCTCGAAGCTCTCGAAAGACGAGCTTGCCGACATCCGCAATCGAAAGATCGGGTTCGTATTTCAGGGATTCAACCTCTTGTCGCGCACATCGGCGCTTGAGAATGTAGAGCTGCCGATGCTCTATCTCGGATTAAAACACGCCGAGCGGATGAGGCGGGCCAAAGAGGCGCTTGAGATAGTAGGGCTCGCCGACCGCATGTATAACATGCCGAACCAGCTTTCGGGCGGGCAGCAACAGCGCGTTGCTATCGCCCGCGCGCTTGTGAACCAGCCTTCGATCATTCTCGCCGATGAGCCGACCGGCAATCTCGATAGCCGCACCGCGATAGAAGTGATGAGCGTCTTTCAGAGGCTCAACGAGGAGCGAGCGATAACCATCGCCCTTGTCACTCACGAGCCCGATATAGCGCACTTCTCAAAGCGGGTGGTCGTCTTCAAGGACGGACGAATAAAGAGGGACACGCTTGTCGACAACCCACGGTCTGCGCGCGAAGAGTACGAGAACCTTCCCCCGGTTGAAGAGGACGACGAGGAGGACGAGGAATGAATCTTCTGGTCACATTCAAGATTGCGCTTCGCGCGCTGGCCCGTAACAAGATGCGCTCGATCCTCACCATGCTCGGCATCATTATCGGAGTCGGCGCGGTCATCGCAATGGTCGGCATAGGGCAGGGCGCGTCCGCCTCTATACAGAAACAGATATCGAATCTCGGAAACAATATGCTCTATGTTTGGCCTGGCTCTACTATGCAGGGGGGGTTCCGAGGGGGTATGGGGTCTTCGAATACGCTGACGCCCGAAGATGTGGCTGCAATAGAGGCCGAATGCCCGGCGGTGAAGGCCGCAAGCCCGGCGGTGCGGGCGGGCGGACAGCTCGTCTTCGGCAATCAGAACTGGTCCGCCTCAAGCGGGATAATGGGGACCAACGAGAAGTTCCCTGAAATACGGGGGTGGCCCGTCGCGGCGGGCGAGTTCTTCACCGAGGCCGATGTCCGAAACGCGAACAGGGTATGCGTGCTCGGAAAGACCGTCGCCGATAATCTCTTCGCAGGCATAGACCCCGTAGGTCAGACGCTGCGCCTGCGCAACCTGCCGTTTCGAGTCATCGGAATCCTGAGTGCAAAGGGTCAAAACCAGTTCGGGCAGGACCAGGATGATACGGTCATCGTTCCTTACACCGCCGCCCAGAAAAAGATGCTGACCATAACACACGTGCATCAGATACTGATATCGGCGATTAGCCCGCAGGCGACCTACACGGCTGAAAAGCAGATTACCGATCTGCTCCGGCAGCGTCACAAGCTCGGCCCAAACCAGGAGAACGATTTCACGGTCCGAAACCTCACCGACGTTTCGGAAGCCGCCGATGAATCGAGCAAGATCATGACCAACCTGCTCGCTTCGATAGCAGGCGTCTCCCTGATGGTAGGCGGGATCGGGATCATGAACATCATGCTTGTGTCCGTAACCGAGCGAACGCGCGAGATCGGCATACGCATGGCGATAGGCGCTCGAAGCCGCGTCATACGCCGCCAGTTCCTGATCGAATCGATTACACTCTCTCTGGTCGGGGGGATTCTCGGCGTGCTCGTAGGCGTGGGAGCATCGATAACTATCTCAAGAACGCTCGAATGGCCAACCCTTATCTCTCCGATATCGATCATCGCGTCGGTCGTGTTTTCGGTTGTCGTAGGAGTGGTATTCGGGTACTACCCGGCCCGAAAGGCGGCCTCGCTCGACCCGATAGAAGCCTTGAGGTACGAATAGCAGGACAGACCCCGCCCGTAGTCTATCAATACATTCGCGCGTTTCATATGAAGCGTTCGAAAAGGCTCGCTTGAGCCGAATATTGCAAATCATTTGCCTCAAAAAAATAACCTGCTGGATCGAGGACGGATTCTGTATAATAAATTCTCGAACAAAGTTATCACCTGCTGCGTTTTCATCTGGTGATAACACAGGTTTAACGAAGCGATGGGAAAGCAAGCACTCACAGCTCTGTTGATCTGCGCCGTTATAGGCGGCGCGTCCGCAAGGACTGCCTTCGCGCAGGAGCAGCAGCAATCAGCGAGCGAGATAAAGAATTCCGAGATACGGCTGATCGTCAATGCCGCCGAGATGGATTACAGGAAGGGCGAGCAGGCCTACCAGAACGGGGAGTATGATCAGGCGCGGCGCTCATTTGACCGCGCGATAGATGCCATATTGAACGCCTCGATCGATGTGAGAAGCGACGATACGCTTCGCATCTATTATCGAGAGCTGGTCGAGAAGATCAACCGCTACCAGATTGCCGCGCTTGAGCAGAAAGACGGCGGCTTCAGCGAGCAGAGGTATGAGCCTTCACCGCTCGACAAGATCGCCTCTCTATCGGAGGCGGAGCTTGAAGAGGTAACGCCCGAAGTCGAAGCGATAGGGGTAGAGCGGTTCAACTTTGCATTCACGCTCGCGCACCCGGTCAAGCAGTTCATAAGCTATTTCACAAGGGGACGGGGCCGCGCGACGATAGAAGCGGGGCTACAGCGGTCGGCCAGATATCGTGAGATGGCCGAGCGGATATTCAAGGAAGAAGGGGTGCCGACCGATCTGATATGGCTTGCGCAGATCGAATCGGGCTGGAATCCTTATGCCTATTCATCGGCTGCGGCGAAAGGCATCTGGCAGTTCATACCGGCCACTGGCCTGCGGTTCGGGCTGATGCAGAACTATTGGGTTGATGAGCGCTCGAACCCGGAAAAATCGACCCGGGCGGCTGCAAGATATTTGAAATGGCTCGCCAATCGTTACAAGGGCGACTGGTCGCTCGCGCTCGCGGCTTACAACACAGGCGAGGGCAACATCGATTCGGCAATAGCCCGAACCGGCTCTCGTGATTTCTGGCGAATACACAGCAGCGGGTTTATAGCTCGCGAGACTCGCAACTATGTGCCTGCGATACTGGCCGTCGTTATGATAGCCAAGAGCCCGAAAAAGTACGGGTTCGAGCTTCCGCCCGCTTACCCTTACAGGTATGAGACCCGCACAATCGCATCTCAGACCGACCTCCGGCCTCTCGCCAAAAAGTTGAACCTGTCATACGGCGCTCTGCTCGATATGAACCCAGAGCTTCAACGAGGCGTGACGCCCCCCGGCAAGCACATCATTCGCATCCCCGCCTCTGCCCTCAAACGATAAGAGTCTAGCGAGTCTAGCTAGTCGCTTTCGAGACAGACATCGCTTTAATCAGATAAAGGCAAGTAATCAGCACCGTCAGGAGCGGGACGCGCTAGACTTTTGACTCGCTAGACTCGCTAGACTGTTTTTGACAAAACTATTGCGC
>DASTET010000368.1:0-3056 GCA_035709445.1 Blastocatellia bacterium
GCATAGGTGTACTGGCCCGAGCGCCCGGGCATAAAGTCGAAATCGGCAAGCCTGCGTTTAAACTGAGCGCCGAGCTTCAGGTTGTGCCGGCCCGCCACTTTCGAAAGCGCGTCGCTCAACTCGAAGACGGTAGAAGAGTGCGAAGAGGTTGCGAACGGGCTATGACCGTAGGAGAGGCCCCTGAGTCCTACGAGGACCGAAGGCGACAAAAGGCCCTCATCTGAATCATTCGAAGCTACGGTTTCCGGTATGAGCGCGAGCCTCACACGATGAACCCCGAAGAGAAACTCATTTGAAGAATTCGGCGAAAGCAGGCGATTCCACCTGAGACTGCCTAGATGGGTTCGTGAATCGGTCTCTCCGGCATAACCCGAAGCGAGACGGCCCACCGCGTTCGAGGCCGAGCGACTGTCGAACCAGTAGCCCGCCTTAAGCGTGTCTCTTCTGGTGAGGTTGAAATCGAACCTCGCCCCTGTCTCATACCCTTCCGTCGATGTCCTGAGTATGCGGGTCAACTGGCCGAACTCTACCGGATCGCCGCCAACAGAGAGCAGGAATCTGCGCGAGGTTTGCGGGTTTCCGTCGAGTTGAGCGAGAGGCCCTCTTTGAATGAGATCGCTTACGGTGGCCGACGACGGGAAGAGGCGAGCGAGATGCTCAAGCCCGCTTTGTGTGGGCGTCAACTGCGAAGAGGTCGAATCGACAAAATGGCCGGAGTCCTCGGTCTCGCTCTGAAATGAACCGAAGAAGAACGCCCGGTCGCGACGTATGGGGCCGCCGAACGTGCCCCCGTATATCGTGTTCTTGAACTCAGGCGCGCGTTCGAGCCCGCTCCTGCGCTCAAGAGGCGAAAGCGCCCCCAACCGGCGGTTAAGATGATAATCGAAGATAGTGCCGTGGAATTCGTTTGTCCCCGCGCGCGTGATCAGGTTGATCGAAGACGCGCCGGTCAGCCCGACATCCCCCGCTCCTCGCGAGGTCAAGACGTGGAGCGTCTCGACCGAATCGAAATTGTTTATAGAGATGGCGGGCCGACCATCTATATCGTTGTTGTCCTGACCGTCGAAGGTGAAGACGTTCGATCTGGCGCGGCCACCGTTGAACCACAACCGGAATTCCGCGTTCTTGTCGCTGCCGCCCGTCTGCCTGTTCACCTCGTTCGCCTCGCGCGAAGTCGCGCCGGGGGCGAGGCGCGCGAACGAATCGACCGGGGCGAGGCTCGGCAGGTCGCGCAGCTTCTTCGATTCATAATTGGAAGAGGTGTGAGAAGTAGTCGAGTCGATTGCAGAGGCTACGGCCACGACGGTGACCGTCTCTGTAACCGCGCCCGGAGAGAGCCGGACGCCTGTGCTTGACACCTGTCCGGGTTGTATGACCACGTTTTCAACCTGGGTCTTATTGAAACCGGGCGCGTCGACTTCGATCTTGTAGGTCCCGGGCGGGAGCCCTGCGACGCTGTAATTGCCCGCAGCATCGGTGGTCACCGTGCGGGTCGCGCCCGTACTCTGGTCTTTTATCGTCACGGTCGCGCCGGGGATGACGGCCCCGCTCGGATCTGTGACCGTGCCCGGCGTGGAAAGCTCCGCAAGCAGCGCCAGCTTCTCGAATTGTCTCCCGTTGAGCGGCAACTGGCCGAGCTGTTTGTCTGCTGTGGCGGTCTGATTCTTCTGCGGGTCGCTGCCGTCGAGGTTAAAAGATTTTCCCTGAACCGCGCCACTTGCCCGCTCCTGCTCCAATTCGCCGGTCGTCGGGACATACATCGAAGTATAGGGGGTGACGAGGTTGAACTCGCGCGCAAGGTCGATGACCTCCTGCCTGAGATCGGGTCGCTCGCCGTAAAGTCGAATCTCCGCGAGCAGCGCCTGGACGCGCTCGGTCGCCCATAGCTTTGGCAGAAAATCTTTGTCCTTAGAGACGAGCGGGAAATTGAGGCCGCCGAAGTCGAATCGCTCTACCTCTTCGTGCATCTGGCCGGTCAGCGCGATGAGCACGTCCCGCAGGTCCTCTTCGTTTTTGTAGCGACCGAATATCTTTATCTGCGTTCGAGTGTAGAGGTCCGGGAGCTGCGCAGGGTGGAGGCGGTCGACGTGAAGCTGCCCGAAATCTATGTTGAGGTTCGAGAGCACCGGCTGGCTCACCTTTGCAAAGAAGCTCGACACCGTCGATTCGAGCTTCGATTCATCCGCGATGTTCGATTCGGCGCCACGGTTTTCGAGCGCGAGCCGTTCGAGCAGCAGGCGGTTCACATCCCTCCCCACGCCGAACGTAAACAGCCTGGCGTTCGCCGTGTTTGCTGCGCGAGTGTTTGCCACGATCTGATTCGGATCGGATATGCTCGCGGTCGGCTGGCCGTCGGTGATGAAGACGAGGTTTTGCGGCCTTGCGCCGCGCTCGAACATTCCCATCGCCGTAACAAGCGCGTCATTTATGTTGGTGGCCGAAAGCAGACCCTGCTTGCCGACGAAATCGATGGCGCGTGCGATGTTCGCGCGCGTAGCTCGAATCAGCCGCTTCTCCATAGGGATTATCTGGCCGCCGAATACTATAATGTTGAAGCGGTCGTTTTCGCCGAGCGTCCGCGTCAGCCCGAACCTGAGGGCCTCTTTTGCCTGTCGTATCTTGTCGCCCTCCATAGAGTATGAAAAGTCTATGACGAACACGACATCTTTGGCCGAGATGCGCTCGCGGTCGAACTCGACTTTGGGCGAGAGCATCAGAAGAAAATAACCGTCCTCGCCCTCTTTTCTATGCGTGAGAAGCGACATCCCTATCTCGTCGTCCGTAAGCGCATAGACGAGCTTGAAGTTCTCGGCACCGCCTCCGCCTGCCGTCACGAGCCTGCCTGTAACGCGGCGGTCGCCGTCGAAATTCAAATCAACAGGATGAGTCGGCGAGAAGACATTCTTTATGGCTACATCAGAACCGAGATCGATATTTATATGAACTTCGCCGACGGGCACTCGCAGTTTCTTATATCCCTGGCCGAGCGGGTAATCGAATGTATAAACACCATCTTTTTCGTTGATTATATGAGAATAGATGATCTCGATACGTTT
>DASTET010000369.1:0-2290 GCA_035709445.1 Blastocatellia bacterium
AAACAGGGTCATATACCAATCAGAGACGGGATCGCCCGTCCTTCCGTCCGACAGCGATGCGACAACCGCCATCCTCGCACTGCACCCCGAAGAGATGGACGGGCTGCTGCACGAGGTTCTCCCGCACACGAGGGCGCTTGCTAAAGGCGAGTCGCGCGAGTTTCGCCAGATGACGCTGCGCGTCTTCAGCAGCACGCGCGGGGAGATTCCCGCGCAGATAAGCACGGCGGACCCGATGTCAGGGGCGTGGCAGGTGCTGCTCAAGCACCGCGCGGGCTCGCTCGAAGCGGTCGTCGCAGGCGCGCGTTACCGGAACCTGATGATGAGCTTCGGCATACTTATGATCCTGGCCGCGAGCATGGTGATGATCGTCATCTCTACGCAGCGGGCGCAGCGGCTGGCCCGACGCCAGATGGAGTTCGTAGCGGGAGTTTCGCATGAATTGAGGACGCCGCTTGCGGTCATCTCGTCTGCGGCTGAAAACCTTGCCGACGGCGTCATAAACGATCACCCGCGCGTTCAGCGATACGGCGAGCTTATCAAGAGCGAGAGCCGGAGGCTTACCGAGATGGTCGAGCAGGTGCTGGAGTTCGCCGGGGCCGAGTCCGGGCGAAGGACGTATGATCTGCGCCCGGTCGAAGTCGGCGAGCTGATCGAGAATGCCATTCAGGCTTGCGGCGCGCAAGTAGCGGAAGGCGGCTTCAACATCGAAAAAGAGATCGCGCCCGAGCCGCTTATGGTCAGGGCCGACAGCCAGGCCATCACGCGCGCCATCCAGAACCTCATAAGCAACGCTATCAAATACAGCGGTTCGAGCCGGATGATAAAGGTCAGCGCCGGGGCGAGCAGCAACCAGACTTTTATAACCGTGGAGGATCGTGGCATAGGCATCGCGGCAGACGAGCTGCCTCATATCTTCGAGCCGTTTCATCGGGGCCGCAAAGTCGTCGCCGCCCAGATTCACGGCAACGGTCTCGGGCTGAGCCTCGTCAAGAACATAATCGTGGCCCACGGCGGGCAGGTGGAGGTCGCCAGCTCGCCGGGCAGTGGCAGCTCGTTCACCATTCGGCTAAAGTCTGGCGAGTCTAGCGCGTCGGGAACAGTCTAGCGAGTCCCTTTCGACCCAGACATCGCTTGAATCAGTTAATGCAAAGTAATCATCACCGTCAAAAGCTGGACGCGCCAGACGCGCTAGACTGTTCCCGACGCGCCAGACTATGAAAAGAGTTTTGCTTATCGAAGACGAGCCGGGGTTGCTGCTCACGCTGACCGACAGGTTATCGAATGAGGGCTATGTTGTGGAGACAGCCTCTGACGGGGAGGCCGGGCTTGGGCGCGCAGCGGGCGAATTCTTCGACTTGATAATCCTCGACGTGATGCTCCCTCGCATGAACGGTTTCGATGTATGCCGCAATCTTCGCCAGCAAGGCGTGGTGACGCCGATTATCATGCTCACGGCGCGCGGGCAGGTCGTGGATAAAGTCATAGGGCTGAAGCTGGGCGCAGACGATTATGTGACGAAGCCCTTCGAGATGATAGAGCTGCTTGCGCGCATAGAATCGCTTTTGCGCCGCGCGCCTGCACAGTCGGCCCCGCCCTCGGAGACATACCAGTTCGGCCCCGTGCGGGTCGATTTCCGCAGGGCCGAAGTCGAGCGCGAGGGACGACAGGTCGAGCTTTCAGCGCGCGAGTTTCAGTTGTTGCGCTACTTCATAGAGCATCGCGGCAGCACGCTTTCGCGAGACGAGCTTCTAAACGAGGTATGGGGATATAACGCAATGCCTTCGACCCGCACCGTAGATGTCCACGTAGCCTGGCTCAGGCAGAAGCTCGAACCGAACCCCCGGCACCCCCAGTACATTCTCACCGTCCACGGCCTCGGCTATAAATTCGTCGGATAAGCAAGCGCCGCGCGTTGACAGCCGCGCCGCGCTCGCGTATCTTTCGGGCTTTGCTCATATCTAAATCAATAGAGACACAGCGAAATGGATACAATACCAGCACACGGCGGAGATTTGATTAACCGCGAGATCACGGGCATCGCCCGCGAAACGCTCCTTGAGAAGGTCGGCGCGATGCCCGGGATAGACCTGCGCTCGCGCGAGGTGTCGGACCTTGAGATGATCGCAAACGGCGCGTTCAGCCCGCTCAAAGGCTTCATGTGCGAAGACGACTACATAGCCGTGCGCGGGAACATGCACCTCGCGTCGGGGCTGCCCTGGACTATTCCCGTAACGCTATCGGTATCGGACGAGGCAGCGGGCCAGCTCAAAGAAGGCGCCGACATTGC
>DASTET010000370.1:0-3607 GCA_035709445.1 Blastocatellia bacterium
TGCCTGTAGTTCACGCCTGTTGCCTGACGGCCAGTGGCTTGATTCTCCCATATTCGTTCCTGTGCTCCCTCAGTGCCTCATAAATATTGAAAGCCAGCTGCATATTCAGCCAGAAACTGGGGGTTGTATTGAAGATGCAGGCGAGCCGAAGCGCCATGTCTGTTGTAACTGGGCGGCGCTCATTCACTATCTCATTGACGGTGCGGCGAGACACCCCGAGCCTGTTGGCAAGCTCGGTCTGAGATAGCTTCACCTCTGGCAGAATATCTTCTCTCAGTATTGCCCCTGGATGCGTTGGCTGCCTCTGTCTTTTCTTCATCGCTCTTTTCACCTGATGGCCGCTAAATACTACAGGCACAGATTGCCAGGACCATAATACCGAGCACTGTGCCGCGCTTCAATGTTGAGAACAACCAAGATCGATGCAAAACGTTATTGCACTTATGTCAGATTTGACATATAATAATTTTGATGTCGCCGAAGCACAAGCCCCTTGTATGGCTGCACGGGGAGGTAAAGTCCCCGCCTTTCAGCAAAGAAGCACGAATCGAGGCGGGCTACCTGCTAAGGCGACTGCAGCGCGGTGACAACCTGGGCATGCCGCACTCAAGGCCGATGCCTGCTGTCGGGACGCGATGTCACGAGCTGCGAATCACAGATGAGCGGAGTATATGGCGACTCATCTATCGGATTGACTCGGATGCGGTAATTATCGCTGAGGTGTTCAGCAAGACGACGAACAAGACGCCCAAGAGTGTCATAGATGTTTGCAAGCGTCGGCTCAGAGACTACGACGCTGTTGCTTGAAAGGGAGATAAATCATGAATGCAGCAAAGCGCAAGAGACTGGAACAGGCGGGATGGCGCGTTGGCTCGGCTGAAGAATTTCTCGGACTCAGCAAGGAGGAGCAGGCACTGGTTGATATAAAGCTCGCTCTCGCCAACGCCGTAAGGACACAGCGAGAAAAGCATCATTTGTCGCAGAGCACCCTGGCGGCACGGATGAGGTCGAGTCAATCGCGTGTGGCTAAGATTGAAGCGGGAGACCCCTCGGTGTCGCTTGACCTGCTGGTGCGAGCGGTGCTTGCCGCAGGGGCGACGAAGAAGGAGTTGGCGAAAGCACTTGTAGCTGCATCTCGGTGAACTTATCGCTGGCTTCGAACTCCCAAAAGTTATGCACCAACCGTGCACCGACGCAGCCGAACAGCGTGAAACTCACTAAAACTGAGAGGAAGAACAGGCTTCAGAAGCGTGTAACGGAATCAAGGGAATGAGCACTAAAAGCAACGCAGTGGAACGTAGAAGAAGAGCCGAAAATCGAGTCCAGAGTCTGCTGTCCTACCGTTGAACGACCTCCCAGCGCGCTCGCAAAAATATATCGGCCCGAAGCTTTGATTGTCAAGGCAGGCCTCTTTGTAAGTCCCGCGCTCCCCGCAGATTATTCTCGCAGTTTGGCAAGCTCTGCGCGGATCTCGCCGAGCACAGCTATGTGTTCGGGAGTCCATAGCAAACCCGTCCGGCGGGCCGATTCCTGCGATCTTAAATCCTCGTCGCCGATCCCTGCCTTGCGCGATTTCCGCACCCTCGCCATGATCAGGTCGCGAATTCGCTCGGCATCACCTATCCCTTCGATCAGCCCGGTGTGCGACGCTGAGGACCCCGCGCCCTGATGATTACTTTTTGCTCCTCCGCCTCCCGCCGTCTCTACGATCACGTCGGCTATCCCGAAATACCGCTCCACAGGCCCCTGATGGATCTTTACGTCCTGAATATTTTCAAAGGTGATCGTAGCCTCTTTGATCGTCCATATCCCTCGCCTGATTCGGAGGCTACGGTCGCTGAAGACGTACCAGGTGGTATCATAGCGCAGATGAATCCCGACATAAGCGAGAATGTCAGGCAGAATGGCCACGACGAAAAAGAGCGGCGCAAGCGCCAGCCCCAGCCAGATGCTCACAAAGAAGCTCAACACCCACCCGATAAAAAGCAGCCCGTCGACAAACGTCAATCCCAGCCAGAACCAGAGCTTCAGATAACGCACAAAGCCCTCCGAAGGGCGCACCCGCTCGATCTTTTCGCCTTCGCGCGCGGGCAGGTCAGGAGGCGCGGCGGGCACGGCAAACCATCGCACCAGGATTCCCCATATGCCCTGATAAAGCCAGGCTGTCGTTTTCTCGATGCCGCTACCCATTCTCCTCACTCAGGCCCGCGCCCTTCATCTCCTTTCTCAGCCCGGCGATCTCCTCGCGTATCTCACGCAGAAGCACCAGCGCCTCATCCGCAAGCCTTTCGCCCTCTCCGCGAGCGCCAGCTTCGTGCTCTTCGTCATCTCTCGCGCCGCGCATCTTCGTGTAGAGAAAATCGCGGAGCGCCTCCGCTTCGAGCACGCCTTCGATAGTCATCTCCGCCGACGCGCTCCCGGATGCGGTCTGAATCTCTATAGTCGCAAGCCCCATCCATCGTTGCAGAATATTCCGGGTGAGGTGTATGTCCTGTATCCTTCGGTAGGTCAGGTTTATTTCCTTTCTGAAGAGTATCCCCCATGAAAGCGAAATACCTTCGTCATCGAAACGGAACCGCAGCGTTCGATAACGGAAGTAGAGCCTGAGAAAAATCACCGGGAACGCGGCTGTCGAAAAGATTGCGAGGATGGTGTAGTACTGCATCAAGACCGGGTCGGGCCGCGTGATCTGCGACGCGTCAAACTTCGACAGCGCTGTGGTCTCATTTATTTCTGCGGTCGGCTTGCTCATCATCAATCACATCGAGAGATGTCGAGACTGTTCTACTGAAATGTGAGATGAATGTCAATTCCGGGGCTTCAGAATTGACAAGCTATCGTCTGTGAGGGTAAAAGCCTCTCTTGAGCGCGAGTAAATCTAGCCCTTAAAGAATGAAGATTACTATGAAAAAACTATTCGAGACCTTTAATAAAACCTTTGCTACGACACTGACGGCCCTGCTGCTCATCACATCGAGCCCGGTCGCCCCTTCAGCTCCGGCGCAGGGCGCGAGGGCTTCTGCCGATCCCGTGGCGAGCTTCGCCGAGCCTTCCATCTCGCCCGACCGCTCGGAGATCGCTTTCGTCTCGGGCGGCGATATATGGACGGTGAGCGCGGCGGGCGGCGAAGCGCGACTTCTCGCCTCACATCCGGCAAACGAATCGCGCCCCCTCTATTCGCCGGACGGGCGCAGGCTCGCCTTCGCATCGAATCGCAGCGGCAACGGCGACATATACGTTCTCGAATTCGGCAGCGGCGAGCTCAGGCGGCTCACATTCGACGACGCAAACGAACAGCTCGACGGGTGGTCGCGCGACGGTCGCTGGATATATTTTTCATCAACGGGCCGCGACATCGCCGGCATGAACGACATCTACCGCGTGAGCCCCGAAGGCGGCACGCCCATGCAGTTGAGCGCCGACCGATACACCAACGAGTTCTTCTCCTCCCCTTCGCCCGATGGTAAAGCCTTAGCCTTTACCGCTCGCGGCATCGCTTCCGGGCAGTGGTGGCGCAAGGGCCATAGCCACCTCGACGAGTCCGAAGTATGGGTGATGCGCGACGCCGCCCAGACTTCCTACGAGCGAATAACCGAAGGCGGCGCAA
>DASTET010000371.1:0-3946 GCA_035709445.1 Blastocatellia bacterium
AGACGATTGGACGGAGCGACGCTCGCTGTTGCATCGCATGCCCGGCCATATTCAACGTCTTGCAGCCCGTCTCAATAATGCCTATCGGAGCTTTACCGGAGCGCAGGCGAGAATCGCCTATGATCCCGACCTTGTCCCCCCGGTAGAGCTTATGCGGAAAGAAGGTATAGACGTCCTTGAGGAATGGTTTCGATGGGCCGAAGAGTGGAGCATGCTCCTGCGCGTGTATGGTCGTATAACCAGGGATAGCCGCATACTTGAAATAGGCTGCGGGTTGGGACGTGTAGCCTTTCCTCTCCGCTTCATCATATCCTCCTCGGGGTCATACGATGGATTTGATTGCTCTCGCCAGAAGATAGATTTCCTTCAGCAGTCATTTCATAAGACATATTCCCACTTCAGGTTTAACTGGGCCGACATCCGAAACAGCAGGTACAACCCTGCCGGTGAAATCGACGCCTCCGATTACCGCTTTCCTTACCCTGATGAAAGCTTCGATATCGTCTTCGCTGCTTCGGTCTTCACGCATTGTCTGCCCGAGGCCGCAATAAATTACTTCCGAGAGTCAGCCCGTGTGCTCAAGCCGGGCGGTCGTTGCCTGTTCAGCTTTTTTCTGCTGGATAACTATCGGCCCGGGCAGCCGCGTCCGCCCGGTTTCAGTCGGCCCATATTCAACTTTGATCATAGCTACGGAGACTACGGCGAGGACTTTTCCGTCGTAAGGCTGGATAATCCGGAGTTCATGACCGCCTATAGCCTCCGCCTGATTGAGCGCACTGTTGTAGAGTCAGGCTTAAAGTTTCTTCAGCCGCCCGTGCCAGGACTCTGGTCTGGGAGCTTTCACAACTGGATATGCACGCAGGACCTGATAGTCCTCAGAAAATCAGCCTGATCGGGCAGATTGAAAATGCGGGAGGGGGCAGTGAAATCTGCCATAGATACACAGAGGCGGAGCGGGCTGAGGCTGCTGATCGATTCATACGCCTTGAGGCGCATTACCGCCATAGCATCAGCTTCCGCCGCAGTCGTCCCAATGGTCATCTCGGTCTTGTTGCTCGGCCGACAGATGATGGGCTACCCGTTCGCCCTCGCTATACTCCTTGTGTTCGGTCTGTGTCTATCTTTGCTTGCAGGACTCGCCTACCTTCGCAACAGCGCGCAGACTCAAACGACCACGATTGAATATATCAAGCAAACGCTAATCAAGTACCGCTGGACGGTGTGGGCGATGGCCATTACCGGCTTCTTTCTGATCATAAATCATCTTCTCGTGCGAGGGCTGGCTGTCGGCGTTTGGGATGTAGAGGGGCAGTTTTTCCCTTACCAGGTGCTGGTGGCGGATCACGCGAGGGCCGGGAGGTTTATCTACTGGGACCCGTGGTCAAACGGAGGGCTGCCGATCTTCGGCGATCCGCAGGTAGGCAGCCTTTCGCCATTGAATGTTGCTATCGGTTTGATCACCGGGGGCACGTCTTATGGCTTCATTCTCTACTGGCTCATGACGTGGTGGCTTGGCGGCATAGGGATATTGATGCTGGCACGGCACTTTGGAGCGCCTTCCTGGGGCGGGGCAGTAGTAGCCATGGGATTCTACTTTTCGGGCTTCTATACGGGAAACGCCCAGCATACTTCTTTAGTCACGGGATTATCCTTCCTGCCGCTGGTCATCTGGCGTCTCGATTTGGCTATCTGTTCGCGCAGACTGTGGCCTGCTGTCGAAGCGGGAGCCATCTGGGGGCTCTCGGCGCTTGCGGGTTACCCGGGGATGACCATAATCACCGGATGCTATGCCGGGCTGTGGGCTGCCGGGCGCTGGCTTACGGGTCACCGACCGGGCGATGAGCGGCATTCACGCAGTATCAGTCCGGGGATAGAGCATTACCCGCGCTTGCCTGCGCGGGTAGTCATGATGTCACTGGCGTTGCTGACAGTTGCAGCGCTGTTGGTTCTTTCGCCGACTTATTTCGCCTTCTTCTTTGAGGGGGCTGGAACACACACGCGGACGGGACCCTTGAGCCGCGAGATCGCCGTCTTTGCGAATGCGCTCGATCCGGGCGCTCTTTCCACTATCGCAAGCCCGTATCTTCCCATATTGAAGGCAAAGGATCAGCTTCGAGGTATCAACAGCATATGGCCCTACACTGACCTGTCTATGTGCAGCATTTATTGCGGCGCCATAATATCGGCGGGCGCGGTCCTTGCGCTCGTCAATCTGCCGCGCGACAGATGGCGCTGGTGGCTGGCGCTGCTCGCGGCGACGACCCTGGCCTGCGCGCTCAGCCAGACGCTTCCCCTTCGAGGATGGCTATACGACTGGGTTTATCCCATGCGTTTCTTCAGGCACGCTGCCATTTTTCGCGGATACTTTCTATTTACCGCCGCCGTGCTCGCGCTGTTCGCCATGCGAGACCTGGCTGAGGCGATTCGAACATCCCCATCTCAAGCCTGGTGGCGCTTCCTTGTGACTTCAGTCGCGGTAGCTTGCTTTGCCATCATTATCTTTCTGATCTACGGCAGAAGCCTGCCAGGCGCTCTAAGCCCCCTGAGCATCATCCATGCTGCGGGGGTCTGGCTAGGGAGTTGCGCAGCGGCCTTTGCCGTCTGGCTGATGGCGGACCGTTTCAGACCGCTATACGTTCCATTTTTACTTCTGTCGCTGGCCGTGGGAGACGCTTTCCTGACCGGGACCATATCAAAACAGACTATGATATCGACAGCCGACAGGTCATTGAAGAGATGGGCGAGCCTCGACCAGAATCATTCTTCTAATCTGGACCTCACCGGCAACGGGCTGCTCAGGGAAGAGGGTCGCTGTCAACGACAGCCTGGGCAACCTGAGCCGGATGAGAACACGATATGGCCCACCTGCTACTCAAGCGATCAATTGATAACGAAGGTGCCGGTCTTTAATTCATATGCGACTACGACAAATAGTCTCCATCTGAGGATGGCTAATAATCCGACTTTGAAAAGCATGGCGACTGGAAAGGACCGCATATGGTTCTCGAAAGAAGTAAGCCGTGTCCCGGTGACCGAAAGCTCTTTCGATGCCTTTGTCAGCAGAACCGGAGACCTGGGCATCGCGCCACTCGTAATCCATTCCCCGCAAGACCTTCTCAGCCCGCCCCCTGACGTTGAAGCGACTGATGCGGGCGGCGCGCAGACCGCTGAGATTGCCCGCCTTCCGGCGGCCGAGATGGTAGCTGTAGAGGTGTTGAGATATCTGCCGGAGGAGCTTGTCTTCAACGTAAACTGCGAGTCGGACGGGTGGCTGCTCGTGACCGACCGCTGGGCGCGAAGCTGGCAGGCTGAAATCAATGGAGAAGGCGCGCCGGTTTATGGCGGGAACTTCATCTTCCGAGCGGTCCAGGTTCGCGCAGGCCGGAACAATGTCAGGTTCTTTTACGATCCCAGAGGTTTTCCCTTTCTACTTATCATAAGCTGGGGAACGCTTGCTGTGATTGCTCTATGGTCATTCTACTCTGGCCTGCGGGGCCGTGTTATAGAACGCAAGATGAGAGTGGGGTAACAAATCTCGATGCTTTACAAATGGAAGGTTCGGCTCTTGAAGGTTCGACGCGGCAATATACTGTGGCGGCGCTGGCGGGCCTGGCGAGGAGATAAAGTCGGAAGCTATAAGCGTCTGCCGCACTTTATTCGCAAATACGCTCCGGGCCGCAGCTTTGTCGATATAGGCTGCATGTGGGGCATCGACGGCGAATTCTCATTCATAGCCGAGGAGGCTGGCGCGACCCTTGTCAAGGCTGTTGATGTCTTTGGCCCCACGCCGGAATTTGAAGCCAGGAGGCAGGCCCGCAACTCTTCGGTCGAGTTCATCCTGGGCGATGTCACAAGCCCTGAGACGATTGAGAGGGTCGGCACTGTCGATGTAGTCCTTTGCGCAGGGGTGCTATATCACCATCCAAGCCCTTTCGATCTGCTCGTC
>DASTET010000372.1:0-4762 GCA_035709445.1 Blastocatellia bacterium
CTGCCAGCCGCGCTCAGAGCCTACGCGATTGGTGGCTACGAAATTGATATGGTTCTCCTGCGCCCGCGTGTTGACGACAAACTCGGGCGTGCGCCAGGCGCCCGGAGGCCAGTTTGTCGGCAGCACAATCATCTCGGCTCCCATCAGCTTGAGCGCGCGGGCCGCCTCGGGAAAGCTTGCGTCATAGCAAATCAGGACTCCCACCTTCCCGAAAGCGAGATCGAAGACTGCAAAGGGCCTGTTACCGGGTGTAAGAAATCTATCGACGCCAAGAAACGGAAGATGCACTTTCCGATAACTGCCCACGACCCCGCCTGGCCCGACAACCATTGCGGCGTTGTAGAGAGAATTCCCGTCGCGCTCGATAAAGCCGACTATCGCGTAGGCCCCTGTCTCACGGCAGACACCGGCGAGGGCTTTCGCGGTCGGTCCATCCAGAGACTCGCCGTACTGCGCCGCTTCTTCAAGCGAATCGAAGCAGTACCCCGTAAGCGCGCACTCGGGAAATATAACAAGTTCTGCCGAACCGGATACCGCGCTGCGCAAGCGGTCTATGATCTTTTCGCGATTCGCGGCGAGGTTGCCGATCTCAATATCCATCTGAACACAGGCGAGAGTAAGCATACTTGTAGGCGATCTCCATGTAATAGTCTGGCGAGTCTAGCGAGTCGCTAGTCTAGCGAGTCCCGCTCGTGACGGCGCTGGTTACTTTGCAACATCTGATTAAAGCGATGTCTGTCTTCAAAGCGACTCGCCAGACTCGCCAGACTCGCGATTCGCTAGACTGCTTTTGGCGGAGGCGTGTGGGAATCGAACCCACCCAGGCCGCCTCTCGGCGACCCGCAACGGGTTTGAAGCCCGCGAGAACCACCAGGCCCCCTGCGCCTCCGCGCTAGATCAAATTAGCAAGGCCGCATACGACCGCGCAATACATAATCAAAGAACTAAGCGCCAGACTCGCCAGACTCGCCAGACTTAGAAAGTACTCGTTTCATGAAGCGGTCCAACTGAATGGCAGCGCGAACGTGAGTGCCTTCGCCTATCTTTTCGACCCCGTCGTGAGCCTCTACGGCGAAGGTGATCGTGTTTTCATTCACTGAAACGACCTCGGCTCTCACCGTGACTGTTGCCCCGACAGGCGTAGCCGCCAGGTGCCTGACGTTTACCAGAACCCCTACCGTTACCCACCCGTCAGGGAGATATTTATGTATGGCTTCGCCCGAAACCGTCTCCATGTGATAAATCATTATCGGGGTCCCATATACTTCCGGCATGGTCTCGACGAAGTGGGCCACGGTCATCTCCCTCGTCACAACGATAGACCTTGTATCGCTGGCCCCTACAGGAATGCTCTCGGTCGCTCTCATCCACTTACCTCGGTATCCTTTTTTCAGTCGAAGCCCCTCATTCTAGCCTCAGAAGCCGGGGAATTCCAGGTGAGGATCATCCACAACGGGTGTTGCAGCCCGGCGACACTTCTACGAAGAGATTGGAAAATGCGCGTGGATTTGAATAAAATCCGGTGTTTGAGGGCCGCGCGGGCTGGCACATCGATTGCGTTATGATGCCATCTGTTGTCGATCAGCTCAATCCAATGGAGACCCAGATTTGATCCGTCAGACAACGCTTTCGCAGGCGGTAACGACAAGCGGGCACGGGCTTCACACAGGTGAGCCAGCAAGCATCACGCTCAGACCCGCTCCCGACTATACCGGATACATCTTTCGCCGGACCGACCTCAACAACTTCGAGATACCTGCTGCGCCCCAGTATGTCGCGCGCGTAAGCTACGCGACGACGCTTATGAGGCAGGGTGTGATGATCTCCACGGTCGAGCACCTTCTTTCGGCGCTCGCCGGAACCCACATCGATAACTGCATCATCGAAATCGATTCGCTTGAGGTCCCTATCCTCGACGGCAGCGCCGAGCCTTTTATTGAAATGATCGAGAAGGCAGGCATAGTCGAGCTTGAATCGCCGCGTCAGTTCCTGCGTCTGCTCAAACGAGTCGAAGTCTCAGAGGGTAATCGCCGGATGAGCATAAGCCCGTCTTCGCGCTTCGCCATATCCTGCCTTATCGAGTTCCCTCATCCGATGATAGGGACGCAGAGGCGCGAGGTCGAGATCATAGATGGGCAGTTCGCGAAGCATATCGCTTCGGCCCGCACCTTCGGATTCCTCAACGAGATCGAGTCGCTTCGCGACCTGGGGCTGGCGCGCGGCGGCTCACTCGATAATGCGGTTGTGCTTACTCCCGAAGGCGGAATTATGAACCGCGAGGGGCTCAGGTATATAGACGAGTTCGTCCGGCATAAGATCCTCGATATCATCGGCGACCTCGCGCTTTTTGGCATGCCGCTGCTCGGCTATGTCGAGGCGGAGCGGACCGGCCACGGCGTCCACACGGCGCTTGTGTCGCGCGTGCTGCGCGATGATACGGCCTGGGAGATAATCGATTCCACCGAGCTTGCCTCGGCTGATGAGACCTCTGCTGCGAAGCCCGGCAGGTCCGCCTTCCTGTCTTGATTCTGACGATAAGATCCGCCACGCCATTCTTCTATCCAGCCAGATACGCCGTGTGCTAACATCCCGACAGGCTTGAGTGTAACAGGCGAGACGTTACTATGGATAAATTTCGGATAACCGGCGGTCGCCCGCTCGAAGGGCGGCTACAGGTGAGCGGGGCCAAGAACTCTGCGCTCCCCTGTATGGCTGCGGCGCTGCTCACCCCTGAAACGGTGACCCTACACAATGTGCCTTATGTTCGCGACATCATCACGATGCGCCGGCTGCTCGAAGACCTCGGCGCGACCGTGCTGCTCCCGGAGCTGCGGACGGTAAAAATAACCGCTGGCAATATAGAGGTCTTTGAGGCCCCTTATGATCTCGTTAAGACCATGCGGGCATCGGTGCTCGCGCTCGGCCCGATGCTTGCGCGGTTCGGGCAGGCGAGAGTCTCTATGCCGGGAGGTTGCGCGATAGGGCAGCGTCCAATCGATCTGCACCTGACTGGATTTGAAAAACTCGGCGCGACGGTCGAGCTTGAAGGCGGCGATGTCGTTGCGCGCGCAAGCAGGTTGCGAGGCGCCGCAGTCTATTTCGATAAGGTGACAGTTACCGGTACGGAAAACCTTATGATGGCAGCCGCGCTCGCCGACGGCGTGACCACTCTCGAAAACGCTGCCAGAGAGCCGGAGATAGTAGATCTCGCAGACCTCTTGAACAAGATGGGGGCGCGCATCGAAGGCGCAGGCAAAGGCACTATCACCATCGAAGGCGTGCGCGAGCTTGGCGGGGCTGAGCATACGATCATCCCCGACCGTATAGAGACCGGGACATTCATCGCTGCCGCCGCAATCACAGGCGGGCATCTCAACATAGTGAATTGCCGCCCGCAGCATCTCACCGCCGTCATCGATAAGTTTCGAGAGACGGGCGTGCGAATCGAACAGCCAAACGCATTCTCACTGCTAGTTCATCCGCCAGATCGAATAAGGTCTTCTGACGTGACGACGCTTCCGCACCCGGGATTCCCTACAGACATGCAGGCGCAGTACATGGCGCTGATGGCTCTTGCGGAAGGAACCTCGATAATCACTGAGACCATATTCGAGAACCGCTTCATGCATGCGTCGGAGCTCCTCCGAATGGGGGCGCGAATACGCACGAACGGGCGGCAGGCCGTAATCGAGGGGACAAGACAGTTGATGGGCGCGAAGCTTCTTGCTTCGGACCTGCGCGCTTCCGCATCGCTGGTTCTTGCAGGGCTCGCCGGGAGAGGCGAGACTATAATTGATCGCGTGTATCATATCGACCGGGGCTACGAGAAGATCGAAGAGAAGCTGCGAGCTGTGGGCGCCGATATCGAGCGGTTCAGATAATCGACAGGATTAACAGGTTTGACATGAGAAGTCTATTAATCCTGTAAATCCTGTCGATCTCTTCTGCCCCTTTCTCATAAGGTCTGATTTATAATTAAGTTTGACTCGAAAGCGTTATTCGATTGATAATGGAACCGAGGTGAATATGCCAGACCAGGACACAATATTTGATCGAATCGCATCGGGCGATGCGCCGGCAGAGATCGTCTACAGCGACGATCAGGTGATTGCTTTTAAGGACATCAATCCGCAGGCGCCCGTACACGTGTTGCTCATCCCGCGCGAGCACAACCTTGATTCTCTTAATGACGTGTCGAAGCTGGACTATTCGCTTCTTGGCCACCTCCTCTACACTGCGGCCAAAGTTGCGAACCAGATGGGGATTGCTGAGAGCGGCTATCGTATCGTCATAAACACCGGAGACTCGGCAGGGCAGACCGTTCAGTACCTGCATGTGCATCTGCTAGGCGGGCGGAATCTGACGTGGCCCCCCGGATGATATGATGCCGCCTCCGCCTGCGCTCCGTCTCCCGCCTCCGGGGATCATATCTGTTTAGTGGTGTGGATCATTTCTTCGATTCGATTATCTCTATCCGCTCGATAGTGTCGCCGCGAGCTATTCGATTGACGACATCCATCCCTTCGATGACCTGACCGAAGACTGTGTACCCGCCGTCGAGGTGCGGCTGGGGCGAGTGGGTTATAAAGAACTGCGAGCCGCCCGTGTCCTTTCCCGACAGCGCCATCCCTACGCTCCCCGTTCCGTACCGCCTGTAGTTGATCTCGCACCGAATTTGATAACCGGGCCCTCCATTCATATCGTTGCGGGGGTCGCCTCCCTGTCTCACGAAGTTTGGCACGACCCGCATAAAGGTAAGCCC
>DASTET010000373.1:0-2944 GCA_035709445.1 Blastocatellia bacterium
TCAGGGTGGTCTGCTGGCCCGTCACCCGGACGCGCAGGAAGTCCGCCGACGTCGCGTTGGTGAGGTGGGCCAGGTAGTAGTTGAACGACAGGGTGACCTGCTTGATCGGCAGCGTGATCTCGGGCGAGCGGATCGAGGTGACGCCGTTGTCGATGTCGTTGGCGCCCACGCTGGCCCCGGCCGCCGCGCCGGTCGCCAGGTCGAACTTCTTCACCTGTGCGGCAGTAGCGCGCGCCGCGCGAAGCGTCTGCCCTTCGCTTACCACCTGGCTCACAATCCCCATCGAGAGCGCCTTCTGCGCGTTGAAGCTGCGGCCCGTCAGCAGCAGGTCGCGCACTACACCGTTTCCGATGTCGCGTTTGAGCCTGGGTATCCCGCCAAACCCCGGTATCAATCCGAGCCTCAGCTCTGGAAAGCAGAACCGCGCCATCTTGTCCGCGATTATCAGATCGCAGACGAGCGCAAGCTCGAACCCGCCGCCAAACGTCACTCCGTTTACCGCCGCTATAGTGGTAATCGGCAGCGCGTCTATCGCATTCAGCACGCCATGAATCCGCTCAAGAAAATCGCGGACGCCCGCCACCCTCTCGGCCTCGGCCATCCCGCGCGCGCGCTGGTACAGCTCTCGCAGGTCCGCGCCCGCCGAAAACCCCGCTTCAAGCTCGCTGTAGATGATAAGCGCGTGCGCCTGCCCGGCGAGATGCGCCAGCGCGTCTTTGAACCTCTCCATCTCTTCGAGCGTCGCCGAGCCTATCTCGTTACACGGCTGCCGGTGGAGCGCAAGCTCTATACAACCGTCGATCAAGTCCCAAGAAAGTGTGTTCCCTTTATAGCTGTTCATGCGTTCTTCGACTGGTATAGCCCTTCGATCTGTTGTTTCAGACGACCCGTGATTGTGTCTCGTTTATACTTCCCGTTTGCAGTCAGCAGCCCGTTCTCAATTGTAAAAGGCTCTTTCTCTATGTGGAATGCGCGTATGCGCTTGTAGTGCGGAAGCTGTTCGTTTACGGTTTCGAGCGCCTCCTCTACCGCCCTGTTTGAAACCTCGCCCGTTATGATCGCGCTCACATAACCTCGGCCGTGCCCGACGAGCAGGACCTGCTGCGCGCCCGGAACCAGTCTCAGTATCATCTCCTCTATCGGCTCAGGGGCGATGTTGTGACCTGAGCTTAAGACGATGATGTTCTTGACCCGTCCGATGATGCTCCAGTTGCCGCTTTGATCCACGTCGCCCTGATCGCCTGTCTGAAACCAGCCGTCGACAATCGCTTTCGACGTAGCTTCGGGCCGGTTCCAGTAGCCGGGAAAGATGTTCGGCCCGCGGACGAGTATCTCGTCTCCTTCGCCGAGCTTCATTTCTATACCCGGCACGGCAGGGCCGACGCGGCCCGGAGTCACCTGATGCGGGTGGTCCATAGTGCATATCGCGGTCGTTTCGGTCAAACCGTACACCTGAAGAACGGGTATGCCTATCATGTTGAAAAAGAGCTGGGTCTCTTTTGCGAGCGGGGCCGACCCGCATATCAACGCCTTGAGGTTCGGCCCCAGCTTCTGCTTGATCTTTGGAAAGACTATCGAGTTTGCGACGGAAAGCCATAGCCCGTCCAGGCCGCTCGCCTCGCCCGCCCGGCTCCGGAACCACGCGGCCTTGCCGTGATCGTAAAGCGTGCGGGCAAGCCCGCCGGTCTTCTTCACCTGCTCTTCTATTCCGGCGCGGACCCTTTCGAGAAGCACAGGGACATTAAGGAAATAGTTCGGCGCTGCAAGCTTCATCTCGTCGGCAAGCTTGTTCAGGTCCGTAGACATCGTCAGAACGCTCTCTCTCGAAAGAGCGGTCAGCAGGAGTATCCACGACCCCGCAAAACAGAAGGGGAGGTAATGAAATACTCTGTCCGGCTCCTCGCGCGGCCCCATAAGCAGGTCGAGCCGCGCATTCGTGCAGGGGAGCATGAAATCGATATTGCCCACGCTCAGTATGACGCCTTTAGGCTCTCCCGATGTGCCCGACGTATAGATGATCGTCACCGGATCATCGTCCGAGAGGGCGACGGGCATATTGCCTATCGAGCCGTCTTCCTCTTGCGATTGGAACACCTCGTCGAAAAGCTTGATGGGCGGGTGGTCTTTCCATTGCTCTTTGATCCCGTCGGCGAGCGGCTCGTCTCCGCAGATCAGAAGACGGGGCGAGCAGTCCCGCATCATCCCGGCAAGCTCCGCCGGGGCCTGCCGCGCGTAAAGCGGGACGACTATTACGCCCTCGCCCATCAAAGCCAGATCGATGGCCGCCCATCGTATGCTGTTATTGGCGAGTAGCGCGCAGCGGTCGCCCTTTTTCAACCCGGCGCGGCGAATCAGCGTGCGGGCCGCCCTCACCATGCGGGCAAGCTCGCCGCCTGAACTCCTATGGATTGCGCCGTCTCGCGCTTCTTCGAGCACGGACCTGTCGCCCGCCTCGACAAGGCGTTCATATATGTTCTCGATAAAATTCATCCGCCGTACTCCTCGACCAGCTTGCGCAGGTTCGGGCTGAGAGGCGGCAGGTAATCCTCCCAGGAGAGCACGCCCTTACGTACGGGAAAATCGGGATACCTGCGCTGCACGTGCTCCTCAAAATAGACGCCCATCCGGGCCATCACCTTCAGATTGCGGGCGACCGTTCGCCCTATCCCTTCGCGTATCTCTTCCTGCTCGCGTTCGAGCCTGTTCATGACTTCGACAAGCCTGTCTTCGAGATCCGCGTCGTCGACTTCCAGCAGCAGATGATTGTGGCCCCGCTCTCGCATAAGGTTGCGTATGCGCTCGTCCATCGTCACCCCGGCGGAAGCGACGAGCGTCGGCATGCAGGTGACTATCCCGTGATAGCGGGAAGAGACCATCAGATGACACGAGCGAAGGATGCTCACAAGCTGATACATATCGTAGTCATACGAAGAGAAGACGGGCA
>DASTET010000374.1:0-2493 GCA_035709445.1 Blastocatellia bacterium
GCTCTTCCTGCCACGGCACGCCGAGCTTTCGCACCACGAAGACGTCCAATGGCGCGTTTAGCTTCATTGCAATTTCAAAGGCTACAGGCACGCCGCCGCGAGGAAGCGCAAGCACAATGACATCCTCTCGATTGGCATAAGCAGTCAATCTCTCGGCGAGAAGACGGCCAGCTTCCTTGCGATCCTTCAATCGCCTTTCCATAACTCCTCCCTTCAGCCTGTGCGCGCGGCTTCGAAGTGTTTTTTGAACCACTCTGATGCCAGCCACGCTACTTCTTCCAAAGCTCCTGGCTCTTCAAACAGGTGAGTAGCCCGATCAACGATCTCCACCTTCTTTTCACAGCGAAGCTGTTTGTAAGCATCCCAGTTCAGCCTTATCACCGGCTCATCAAATCCGCCGACGATCAAAAGGGTCGGCGCTTTGACGAGCGGCAGAGATGCTCCTGCCAGATCGGGCCGCCCGCCGCGCGATACGACTACGGCAACCTGTTCGCCAAGCTCGGCTGCCGCGACCAGCGCCGCTGCGGCCCCTGTGCTTGAGCCGAAATAGCCTATCGGCAGTTGCCGGACCTCCTCTTGTGTCTTGATCCATCGGGTCGCATCAACCAGCCGCCTGACGAGCAGGTCTATATTGAAGCGGAGGTAGCGGGTGTACCTGTCTTCGTCCTCTTCGTCCATCGTGAGCAGGTCGAAGAGCAATGTGCCGATGTGAGATTCGCGCAGAGTCTGCGCGACGTACTTGTTGCGCGGGCTGTGGCGGCTGCTGCCGCTGCCGTGCGCGAAGAGGACAATACCTGCGGCCTCCTTTGGTATGCTCAACTCGCCTTCAAGCTGAACCCGATCTGAAGGTATAAATAGGTTACGCGAAGTGCTGACTACAGACTTTGTCTTACTCATGTCGGTTACTCCATTGTGAGCGCGGTTTGAGAGCGCGCTCGCCCGGCTCAATCCGCTGCCAGCAGACAGGGACGAGCCTGTTCTCGCGTGAAAAGTCATAACGCACGTCGCCGCGCGGAGCAGACCGCGCCGCCGGAAGGGGGAACCGTGATTGCTCTTCGACTGCACGGTCTTAAGCGACCTTTTTCAAAGACCCCTCGCTCTCGACAGCCTGTTTTCCGGCATCCATCAATTCGCTGAGACTTGCTCCGACGACCGTCACCGCTTCGGGACTGTTTATTCTCACGTAACGTACAATCTTTGCCACATCATTAGGCGATAACTCGTCAGAAGCCCTGGCGGGGATTCCAAGCTCTACGAGACCCGACATCAGGTTTACCCCTGCTCTTCTTAGATCGGAAAGAAGCTTGTCGCGAAGGCGACCGCGCTCGTCCGGCGAAAGCGCCTTCAGCGCGTTGAAGACCATCTCGCGCAGCCGGTCAGGGCTGCTGCTGGCCAGGTCCTGAACGGTCGGTGTGGATCGTCTGGTTATCCCTCCGGTCACAGGTGTGGCTTTTCTTTTGAGAACTCCGCCTGGCATGACTTCACCTCATTTCTAAACGCTCTGCCGCAGGCAAGAAACCTCTCGCCCGTGGTAGAGGAAGGCAGGCCGACCTGTGTGGCTTTCACAGGCGGTCATGCGTGATTCGCTGTCTGACATCGCCCCCCATCCCTTTCAGTTTCCGCCCCTCTTCAACTGATGCAACCCATCGCGCGCGCCTTCACAATTGTAGAGACACACGGCAGATGTGATCACACGCCTTCAGGGATTGTGTGCAACAAGTGTGCCGAACAAAATCTGATTGCCCCGGCGCGTTTAGAATCTTTTTCTAAGAGGGCTATTTCAAGGATGTACTGAGGGTCGAGAAGAGCTGGGAATTTCTTCCCACCGCGAAGGGCTTTTTACCCAACCCTCGACCCGGCAGACCGATCCTGAGGTCCTGTTTTTCTAACAAAAACAGCGCAGAGAGAGTTCGACCTTGAGGGCACGCTCTTTGCGTTCCTGTGGGTTGTTACAAGTACTTATAGAAATCAGGTTAGAGGCAAGCAGCTTTAATTGCATTCAGACGTAGTTAATGGCCGATGGTATGCATCTTGTCGAGGACAATGCTAAAAAGAGGAATCCTGCCTCATCGCTGGCGGACATATCAGAGTTATTGATTATCGCGCTTGATTCAACCGGGCGGATCGTCGGCTTCAACCGAGCATGCGAAGAGCTTACCGGCTTTGCTGCTAGAAAAGTGGTGGGCCGATTTATCTGGGATTCGTTGCTGCCCCCGGAAGAGCACGAGCACGCCAAAGCCTTCTTTCGCCGCCTTGAGTCTGACAAGCTCCCGCCAACCTCTCAAAGCCACATTTTCGACAAGCATGGTGAGCGCAGGCTTATCTCATGGAGCAACTCCCTTTTACAGAGACCCGGGGCGGGGACTCCGTGGGTAATACGGGCAGGCATCGATATAACCGACCGGAAGCTGGCTGACGGATTTGCCCGCCTGAAAACAGAGATATTGTCCCAGATCAGTGATGCCATCGTCGCAATTGATAAAGAGCATCGCA
>DASTET010000375.1:0-10669 GCA_035709445.1 Blastocatellia bacterium
CAGGACGTATGGTTGAAGGCGTTCCGCAGTATAAAGAGCTTTCGCGGGGACGCGAGCTTTTACACCTGGCTGCGGCAGATCACCGTCAACACGTTCTTAAACTACAGGCGGGCGACAGCGTTGTTCGGTAAAAAGGCGACAACACGAGAAACGACAGAAGACCTGGCCAGCCTGATCGATGAGCGAAGCCTCGATATCGAGCGCGAGATGAATAACAGGCTGCTTCTCGAAAAAGTTTTCGATGCATTGGGCGAGCTGACCGCTCAACAGCGGCTTGTCTTTCTGCTCAAGCACCGCGAGGGGATGACCTGCGACGAGATCGCCCGGTCGCTAGGCTGCTCGACGGGGACCGTAAAGAAATCGCTTTTTCGCACCGTTACGAAGCTGCGCGAGCATATCGGGATCGATGCCGGCGCCGAGCCCTGCTTGCCGACCCCGCTCGGCGAAGGCTGTTGAACGTGAGGCAGTTTATGCACGATTGCCGTAAAGTAAAAAGCAAGCTCATCGATCTGGTCTTCCACGAGGCCGGGCCAAATGAGAAGCTGCGCCTGATAGCTGAAGTCGATGGCTGCGATCTGTGCCTTGAGCTGTATCGCTCGATGACGGAGACGCTCGGCGTCTTCGACACGGCGATAGAAGCGGGCATGCCTGAAGAGAGTTACTGGTCGGGCTATGAAGATAGATTGCGCGCCCGGCTCATCCGTGACCCGCAGCCTTCAATCTGGCGGCGGCAACTCGACCGGCTGAGAAACCCCGGCGCTCTTCTCGCGCTGCCTCTTTATGTCAAGGTCGGATTCGCGCTCCTGGTCCTGTCGCCGGGTCTATGGCTAACCTACTTCCGGCAGGCGAGTGAATCGAGACCCGGCCCGAACGTGATAGCAGGACCACCGCCGGGAGCGAGTACGGTTCCCGAAGTGAGAGCGCCGGAGATCGTTTCGCCAGCGCCGATCCAGCCTGAGGTTGCAAAGGTTAATAATCAGCGCAAGAAGACGGTGAGGATTTACGGCAAGAACAGAGAGGCTGCCGGCAGATTCGAATCGACCCGCAATCCGGCCCTCAGAAACGGCGTCGAGGATGCTCTGAGCGCCGAGAGCGCAAACCACATAGAAAAGACGGAGCTGCTCTTCAGGGCGTTCAGAAACATCAGGCACTCGGATGATGAAGCTGGGATAGACTTATCCTTCGAGAAACGCATGTCGAGAGAGCTTCTTGCAAAGAGTATGCTGCTTCGTCGCCGCCTGGGAAACAAGGACTATCGGATTACCGAAGAGCTGCTGGCAAGCGTCGAGCCGTTACTGCTCGATATAGCCAACCTCCCCGAGCGGGCTTCGGAGAGCGAAGTCCGCGCTGTCAAAGAGCTGATTCGCAAACAGGAGATCATAGCCACGTTGCAGCTTTATTCGGCCAGGGCCTTGAGTCGGGTCACGAACAGGAAGAATTATGACTTTCAATAGCCAGACGTTGACGCGCAGACGAAACAGGTACATTCGCCTGAGCGCGCTGCTCGTGTTTGCGGCGGTCCTGACCGCCTTGATAGTTCTGCTTGCGGGAAACAATCGGGCTTATGGATGGGACCAGGAGATCGATAAGCTCAATCGTTTCGTGCAGGCTTCAAATACTTCGGAGACGGCGACGCGGGTCTTCCAAACCGCGCGAGACCATATAGCCGGAGAAGACTGGAAGAGCGCCGAGCGCAGCTTCGCAGGATTCATCGACAGCTACCCTGCCGACAAAAACGTCGACGCGGCGCTCTACTGGCTGGCGTTTGCGCTGGAGAAACAGAACAGGCTGCGGGAAGCGGACCAGGCGCTCGAGCGATTGATAAAAGAGCACCCTCAGTCGAGCTGGGTCGTCGATGCCACGGCCAGGCGGATAAAGCTTGCTCCGAGGCTCAAAAACGACAGGACAATCGAAGCAGGGATCAATGAAGAGGAAGAAGAGATCAGGCTGGCGGCATTGCAGAGCCTCTTCGATTCCAGGCCCGACCGCGCAATGAAGCTCGCGCTTGAGATAATCAAGCCCGATTCCAAAGAGAGCAGCGCCATGAAAGAAGGTGCGATCACGCTGATCGCAGACCGCGGCGAGCGGCAGGCGATTCCCGTCCTGATCGATATCGCCCGCAACGACCCTGACCCGAAGCTCCGCCGGAGGGCGATCCGGATGCTCGGCTCCATTGAAGACGATAGCGTCATAGACTTCCTGAGCGAGATGGCCGCGAAGTCTTCCGACTCTGAGATCGCGCATCAGGCAATACGCGCAATCGGCGATCACGAAAGCGCCCGCGCTCTTTCTTCGCTAGTTCAAATCGCGCGGTCAAGCTCGGACGCGGAGTTGCGGGCGCAAGCCATCTCCATGCTTGGCGACCGGGAGGATCAAGGGTCCGCCGACGCGCTCATACAGTTGTACGACGTCGAGAAAGAGGAACACGTTAAGGAGAAGATAATAGACGCTCTCGGAGAGACCGAGCAGAAGCAGGCGCTCAAAAAGCTGATGGAAATAGTCAAAAGCAACGCTCCTGCGAGTCTGAAGAAGAGGGCAATCTCGGCGCTCGGCGATAGCGAGGATCCGGAAGCCTCTAAATTCCTTGAAGATCTTCTTAAAAAAAATAACTAACAGTGTGAGGAAGCGTCTATGAAAAGTGTATCGCTCGTGTTGTTGCTTCTTGCGGCGGCGGCGGTCGCCGGAGTAAGCCTGTCGGGGGCCGGTAAAGCGTTGTTCGCAGAGGCCGCCGTTTATGAACACGAAATCCCTGCTTCGACGCGACAGGCGGTTCAAAACCGCGGCTTCATAAACGTGGACGGCGCAGACCTGCGGTCAAGGCTCGATGCGGCAATCAGGCAGGGGCGCTCGCGCTCGCCGCAATCTCGATTCTGGGCCGCTTACACTTTCGACGTGCGCCCCGGCCTCGGCATAGATGTGTTGATAGTCAGCGGGAGCGGGTCACACGTGGTCCTCAACGGCGTGGTAACCGGCTCATCAAACAAGTACGAGACTCGCAACGTCGGCGTCTTCCTCCTTTACGAACGTGACGGCGGCTCAATCGTTCGAGCCGAGCTTTACAATCTTGAGCGAACGCGCGAGTACTCGGGCTATCCGGTCTTCTGGCTCGGTCGCGGCGGTAACGAAGAGAGTCTCGGCCTGCTGATGAAGCTGATAAAGTCTACGACCGACCGCAGGGTTGCAGAAAACCTGACCGAGGCCGTGGGGGTTCATGATGACCCCGCCGTTGAAGGGATGCTCAAAGAGATTCTTCGAAGTTCCTCTTTTATTGAAGCGCGCGAAACCGCCGTGTCGTGGATAGGCCACTTCCCCGGAAACATCCCCTTTCTTTCAGCAATCGTCCGCGACGAGCGAGAACACCTCGTGGTGCGCGAAGAGGCTGTAGAGGCGATAGGCCAGAGTGAAGAGGCCGCCGCGCTGCCCGCGCTCGAAAGCCTTTTCTCGTCGCTTTCGGACCGCGAACTGCGCAAGGAGATCGTCGAAGCGGCGGCGCACAACAGGGACGAAGCTGCTTCCACAGGTTTTCTGATCAAGGTCGCCGAAAGCGAGCCGGACGGCGATGTTCGCAAAGAGGCGGTCGAGAGCCTGGGACAGAAGAAAGACAGGCGCAGCTTTCAAACTCTAGAGAAAATCGCAAGCGACCCGAAGGCGGATTCTGAGACGCAACGCGCGGCTGTCGAATCGCTCGGAGTGAGAGAAGAGGGCGAATCGCTGCCCGTGATCATGAAGATCATAAAGACGCATCCGCGCATGGAGGTGAGAAGAGAGGCGATAGAAGTTCTCAATCGGATGCCGGGCCAGATCGCTCTTCTCGAAGAGATGGCGCTCGACGAGAAGGAGAATCCTGAGCTGAGAAAAGAGGCGATTCAGGCATTGGGTGAGAGCCAGTCACAGGACGCGGTTCGGAGGCTTGAAAAACTCTACAGCTCCATCGCAGATCGAATGCTGAAGCGAGAGGTGATAGACGCGATAGAAGACTCGCACGACAAAGCTGCGGCCATAGATTTATTGATCAAGATCGCGCGCACAGAGAGAGACCGGGAGGCGCGGGCGCGAGCGATCTCCGTGCTCGGCGAGGTGAACGAAGACCGCGCGGCAGACTCTCTTTTCGAGCTTTACAGCGCAGAGCGCGACGAAGAGATGAAAGAAGAAGTGCTTGAAGCGCTGGGCGAATCCGGCTCGAAGCGATCCCTGCATAAGCTCATCGAAGTCGCGCGAAACGACCCTTCGCCGAGGCTCAGAAAAAAGGCGGTTCTGCTGATCGGGGAGCGCGATGATCCCGAAGCCGTAAAGTTCCTCGAAGGGATAGTCAAGTAATCTTTCAGTCAGGATTAACAGGACCGGCCCGAACAGAGCCCGATCCTGTTAATCCTGTCTATTCATCAGTCCGCGTAAGAAGTGGCCGCAGACGCAACCTTGGCGATTGCCGCGCGCGAGCCTGCCGGCATATCAAGCTCCGGTGTGACGTTTCTTTCGATGATCTGCCTGTATATGGCAAGGTAATCGTCTGTCATCCGCCGGGCGGTAAAGCGACGGTCGAAGACCGCGCGGCACCGGCGGCGGTCCAGAGTAGAAAGCTTTTCGACGGCGCTCGCGGCCTCCTCGACGTTATCGACGACAAAGCCGGTGACGCCATCCTCCATCACCTCCGGCACAGACCCGCGCCGAAATGCGATGACCGGCGTCCCGCATGCCATGGCCTCTATCATCACAAGCCCGAACGGCTCCGGCCAATCTATGGGGAAGAGCAGTCCGTAAGCGTTTCCGAGAAACTCTTGCTTCTCGCGCTCGCTTATCTCTCCTATGAACTCTACACAGGGGTCCTTGATGAGCGGCTTGAGGACCTCGTTGAAATAATCCTGATCTACCTTATCCACCTTTGCTGCAACCTTCAGCTTCATACGGACGCGGCGCGCAATCTCGATAGCAAGGTCAAGCCGTTTTTCGGGCGAGCAGCGCCCAAGAAAGGCAAGATAGTCTCCCGGCTTCTCGGAGCAGGTTAACAGCCCATCCGGCAATCCGTGATAGACCGTGCCCTGCCAGTTGATCCATGAAAGCGGGGCTCGCTGTGAATTCGAGATCGATACGACGGGCATATCGGGATACCGCTTGTAAAGCGGGACAAGCTGCGGTATGTCGAGCCTGCCATGAAGCGTGGTGACTTGCGATTCGCCGAGACGTGAGGAGAGCGGGAAGTGCAGATAGTCTATATGAAAATGTATGATGTCGAATCGGTGCGCGCTCTCGAAGGCACGTTCGAGCATGACGAAATGCGGGGCAAGGTAGTCTATGCAACCGCTATCGAGCCGCAATGACTTCGGCGAACAGGCTACGAGCTCTGCCCCCGTCACAGAGTCGCCGCTGGCAAACAGCGTCACCTCATGCCCCTGCCTGACAAGCTCTTCGGTCAGAAACGATACTATTCGCTCTGTCCCGCCGTACATCTTCGGAGGCACGCTCTCATAGAGAGGTGATACCTGAGCTATTCTCATAGATTGATCCCTCCACCTTCTTGATCGTCCACACTCTTAGAGCTCTACGACCACATCGAGCGGCCCTTCCCGCCTGAGCACCTTGACCGCGATTGCATCGGATATACGCTCGAACCTTAAATCGATCTTCGCGCGACCGACCCGCATACCGCCCAGGTCTATGCGGTTGATAAAATCGGGCAGTATGGGGCGCGATATCCTGAGCCGGTTCTCGAATGCCTCCGGCGTCAGCCCGAGAAGGCTCTTGACCATGTAGGGCATCGTCCCGGCGGCCCACGCCTGCGGCTGGCATGCTACCGGGTAGCTTACAGGCACGCCGTAATCATTTCTGGGGAAGCCTGCAAATAACTCCGGCAGGCGGTGTGTTTCGAAGTGGACCGTCGCCTCGATCATTGCGACGAAGATGCGCAGCGCGGCCTCATCAAAACCGTACCGGCGCAGTCCCGCGACTATGATCGAATTGTCGTGCGGCCAGACGGTCCCGAGGTGATAGCCGAGCGGATTATACTGGCGCTCGCGTGATGAAAGGGTTCGGATTCCCCACCCGTTGAACATGTCTTCGCCCATAAGCATCTCGGCCGTCTGTCGAGCCTTGTCCTTGTCGGCGATGCCTGTCCATAGCGCGTGGCCGGCGTTCGACGAGAGGACCTCAACCGGGCGATTATCTTTCTGCAATGCCAGCGCGTAATATCCTTCTTCGACCCAGAAATCTATATTGAACCTGGCCCTCAGCTCTTCAGCCTGACGGCGAAGCTCACGCGCTCGCTCCTCCTCTCCGGCGCGGTGGTAAAGCTCGGCTATCTCCATCTTCGCCTGATAGACGTACGCCTGCACTTCTACAAGCGCGATGGGGGGCGCGGCCAGGCTGCCGTCCGAATTGACTATGGCGTCAGCCGAGTCTTTCCAGCCCTGATTTGATAGCCCTTTTTCGGTCCTGCCGTGATACTCGACATATCCATCGCCGTCCGGGTCTCCGTAGCTCGATATCCAGTCGAGCGCAAGCTCGATATTGCTCCGCAGACTGTCGAAGAGCGCCAGTTCCCCGGTCCATGCGGCGTGACGCCCTATCAGTATCAGGAGCAGCGGCGTGGCATCAATGGTGCCGTAGTAGGGGGTGTGCGGTATCTCGCCGAGCCGGGCCATCTCGCCGTTTCTCAGCTCGTGCAGTATCTTCCCCGGCTCCTCTTCGCGCCAGGTATCGACCACGCGCCCCTGCCGGGCCATCAGCAGCCGAATCGTCTCTTCGGCGGTTCGCGGATTATAGGCGAGCGACTGTAGCGCGGTTATGACGCTGTCTCTTCCGAACAGGGCCACAAACCAGGGCACGCCCGCTGCAAAATACTCGTCCTCGCCCATGAAGCTTCTCAACACGCGGAGGTCCCTGAGCGAGCGGTCCATGATCTTGTTCAGGAGCAGGCTGTTGGTGGTTATCTGCGTCTCTTCCTTCATCCACTCGTCAGAAGAGCGACCGAGCATCAGCGTAACCGGCCTGAGGTCTTGAACCGGGCGGTAGCTCGATTCGATAGCTTTCCGGTCCTGTGACTCCGCGACAATAAGCGAGACGTGTATCTGCCTGGTCTCTCTCGGCCCCAGCTCGACCAGGAACCGCGCGGTCGAGCCGATAACCTCGACCGGGTCGGGATCGAAGCTGATAGTCAGCCCCCTGTAGAGATCGTCGGCTCCTTCGTATATGAAACGGAGCAGGCCGTCTTTCCACTCAGGCGGGTAGAGCCGCCCGCGCCTCGATTGCGGCAGTCCCCGGATGGCGAAGATATCCTCGAACTCCGACTGGAAAGTGAGCGACACAAGAAAGTATGTGGGATGAGCCGACAGGCTCTTGAAATTGATCACATCGCAGAGCATGAGTCGAGGGCCCTGGATTGCGCGCTCCCATTTGATCTCGATATTGTGTTTCTGAACCGAGAACCCGTCCGACACCTTTATATCCGGGTTCGTCAGACAGAGCGCGGCCATGAACCCGTGCTCGGCGTTCGATACGAGCTTGTGAGGCCTCTTGCCCGATAGCCTCAACACGTAGCCGTTCAAATACCGGCAGTCATGATAATAAAGGCCGAGTCCATGCCCGGGCTGTAGCGGCACGCTGCCGTCGGGGTCGGTCACGAAGAACAGATCTCCGTCCTTCATAACGACCGTGTTGACGATGCTGCGGGTGCTGGCAGACGTGCCTGGGACCAGCTCCTGTTCGTCCGACTCTGTCAGAGCGCTGAGAGGTTCTTGTGTTGCGTCCGACATCTTCCACTCCTAGGTCTATCCACCATCGAGAGGCCGTTACAATGGAAGATCGAAGCAGGGTTGACAGGACCGCCGATTCGTATGAGTTTCATCGCCCGATCCTGTCAATCCCGCTGAAGTATCAGGCGACGCGACGAGGGCTATCGCCTCTTAATCTCGCTTCTTCATCGATCAAGGCCCTGCCTTCAGTATCGACCCCGACCCCGTGCACATACACCATCTCGCCGCCGAGCCAGCCCGATATGCCGAGCAGGACTACGCCTATCAGCGAAAGCGCGAACGGTATCATAGTGCTTCCGCCGGTAGCATCAAGGCCCGGCTCCGTGCGCAGATAAAAATTGATCGCAAACAGCACAACGACCGTAAGGTTTAAGATCATGTGCCAGGTGCCGATGCTCTTGACCCTTGGCCCGCGTAGCGAGGTGTAATCGACGAAACCGGGCAATGCGGCGAGCAATGCCCCGACCACGCCGGCGGCGATGCTGTAGTAAGCCACTGTGCCATAAACTCTATTCTCGGTCGTGATCAGCGCAATATCACAAAGAAACGCGACGATGAATAACCCTATCGGGATTGCCACTAACATAGGGTGAATGGGATGTTTTCCGACGCTTGCTGGAGTTCTCATAACTACCTCCTTACACTTATGTCACACCCGACCACACAAAGGCCACACAAAATGTACCCCTTTCGGTCAGTAAAGAAGCCGCACCGGCCTCCGTGATAAACATTGCAAGCTCTATACCGCTGGTGAGGATTCAGGGTGCATGCATGGGCAGAGAGATTCCTAACGATCAAGGTCGAAGTAAACACAGAGGACACGGAGGTATTGATTATTCCTCTGTGACCCTGCGGTGTCCTCTGTGTTTCATATGCTCTTTCTCGACTGAGATACCGATTCAAATGATAAAGGCCGAACCCGGTTTTCTATTTTATTATTTCGGCGACGAGCCTTTCAGCGCCGTAAAGCTTTCTGAGGGCTTCGAGAATCGCCGCGCTATGGACTGCGACGGCCCGTCCGCCTTCGCTCTCGTCGACGTACCAGTAGCGGTTCGGCAGCTTCTGAATATTGCTGTCGAAATTGAGGCCGACGATCTCGCCTGCGCGATTGATGACGGGGCTGCCCGAGTTGCCGCCTATCGTGTCAGCCGTGTAGACGAAGTTCAAAGGCGTCGAAAGGTCGAGCCGCGATCTCCCTTCTTTATACCTTTCGGGCAGGTTGTAGGGCGGGCGCTCGTTGAAGCTCAGGGCGCGGTCGTACAGGCCATAGAAGGTCGTTTTATACGGCACGAGCGTAGTGTCCTCTTCGTATCCGAGCACGGTCCCGTAGCTTATTCGCAGGCTGAAGGTCGCGTCCGGATAGACGCTCTTGCCATAGACCGCAAACCGCGCGCTGGCGATTTTTTGGCCCGCGCTCGCCTCCACGCTCTGAATCTTATCCTCCTGCCACGCGCGAAGCTCTCTCATAACGGGCTCGACCCTCCGGGCCAGCGCGATCATCGGATCGTCGGATTTAGCGATTGCGTCCGGCCCTCCTTCGAGCAGGGCTTTTCGCTCTGCCACATTGCCGAGATTCGTCCCGCTCACGGCCGTCCTTGCCGCCGCCTCAGCCGTCGAGCCCGCGAGCGCCGCTTTTACAAACGGGTCGTCGGCTCCGAGCTGCTTCTGCGCTTGCTGAAGCCACGCGGCGAGCACGGCCTCTTCCATATCCGCGTAGACGGGGGCCGGAGAGAGCAGCGAGAACCTGAACGATTCGAGCTTCGAGTCGCGGAACTCATCATACCGCTTATCGTTCGGCTTGCGCGTCTCCTGAGAGTATCGGACGAGGTTCAACGCTATGGTGGCAAGCCGCGACGGGATGAGCGCGGAGAATGAGAGCCTGCGAGCCATCGGCGGATAATCGCGGTAAGCTGCGGCTATACGGTCCCACGCATCGCCGTATGCTTTTTGCCATTCTGGATTGGCGGCGACGCGGGCGCGGAGCGCCTTCTCTTCTTCCTCTTTTCGGGCCATCGAGCGCGGGTTATTCAAGCCCTCTATCTGGCCTACGAGCCGCTTGATCGAATTGTCGAGCGAGCGAATCTGGCCCTGTGCGCGCCGCGCGGCCTCCGCCCCCGTAGCGGCATACTTTGCGAGCGCATCACGCCGGGCGGTCCACACCTGCATCTGAAGCGGGTTTCCAACGTCTCGATGATAATGGACCTGCGCGACCGTCAGCAGGCGCGCCGTAGAGCCGGGGTTGCCCGAAACTATGACAAGCTCGCGCTCCTCAGGCCCTTTCTCGGACCATTTGAAATAATGCTCGGTCCTTGCGGGCCGGTCGTTTTCATAGACGCGGAAGAAGGCCACGTCGAGATCGTGACGCGGGAAGGTGAAGTTGTCGTAGTCGCCGCCGAAGAAGGCTATCTGCTCTTCGGGGGCGAAGACGAGGCGAACGTCGGTGTACTTCTTGAAGCGGTAGAGCCAGTACTCGCCGCCGCTGTAGAGAGTGACGACCTCGCTGCGAAGACCGGTCTTCTCGGTCGACTCTTTTTCTATGACGGCGATCTCGGCCTTGCGCTGCTCGTTCGCCTCTTTGTCGGAAGCGCCCGACGTGACCGCCCGCCCTACGCGAGCCGTCACGTTTTCGTAAGATGCGAGCACGTTGACTTCGAGGTCCGGGCAGCGCATCTCTTCCTCTTGCGTCCTGGCGTAGAACCCGTCGCGGACAAGGTCGCGCGCGGCGGTCGATAGCTTCTGAAGCTGGCCGGAGCCGACGTGCTGATTGGTCACCACCAGCCCGTTGGCAGAGACGAACGCGCCCGACCCTCCGTCGTTGAGACGGACCGATGCCAGCCGCACGTGTTCGAGCCAGGCGTCCGTCGGCTCGAAGTTATACCGCTCTTTCCACTGCTTGCGCGGCGGATTGTCGAACGTCCACATCC
>DASTET010000376.1:0-3765 GCA_035709445.1 Blastocatellia bacterium
ACATCGCTTGAACCTGATAATGCAAAATAATCAGCACCGTCAAGGGCGGGACTCGCCAGACGCGCCAGACTCGCTAGACTCTTTAGGCGGTGTCGAAGTATTCTGAGATGGATAATAGCTATGAGAAAACCGATCCTTATATTGCTCCTCGCCTCGTCTTTGGTCTTGCCCGGCTGCACGAGGGTCTTCGGAAACCGTGACGGGGATGACGGGCGGCTGCGCGTCGGGATAGTATTCGATATAGGCGGCAAGGACGACAAGTCATTCAATGCGGCAGCGTGGGAAGGCGTGAGACGCGCCGCCCGTGACCTGCCTATCAAGCTGCGCGATGTCGAGCCCGGCGACCCGACCTCAATCGAGCCCTGCATGCGCGCGTTCGCCGAGCGAGGCTATGATCTGATCATCGGCGTCGGGTTTGCACAGATGCCTATAATGCAGCAGGTCGCGCGCGACTACCCGGACCTGAAATTCGCCATAATCGACGGGGTGATAGACCTGCCGAATGTGGCCTCGCTCATCTTCGAAGAGCACGAAGGCTCTTTTCTTGTAGGCATGATCGCGGGGAGCACGACAAAGACCGACAGGATAGGTTTCGTAGGCGGGATGGACATACCGCTCATCCACAAGTTTGCAAAAGGCTACGAAGAAGGGGCCCGCCACGCAAATCCGAGAGTACAGATCTTCGAGAACTACGTCGGAGTGACCGATGCCGCGTGGAACAACCCCGGCAAGGGCAAGGAGCTTGCGAAGGCCCAGATCGAGCGGGGCGCCGATATAATATTTCAGGCCGCAGGCAATTCCGGCCTCGGTGTTTTTGATGCCGCCGAAGAGACTAACCGGCTTGCCATCGGCGTCGATTCGAATCAGAACTGGGTCAAGCCCGGGTTCATCCTGACCAGCATGATCAAGAGAGTTGACGTGGCCGTCTATAACACCGTCAAAGAGCTTGTCGAAGGCCGGTTCAACGGAGGCATTCACCTCTTCGGTCTCGAAAACGACGGAGTGGGCTACGCGCTGGACCAGTACAACAAGCCCCTCATTCCGCAGTCGGTGCTCGATCAGGTGGAACGCGCCAAACAGGAGATCATCGCAGGGCGTATAAAAGTGACCGATGCGATGGCCGAAAAATAATCTCCCCGTCATCGGTCCTGCGAAGCTTTGACGAGAAAACGCACCGAGGCAGGCAGGATGCACAGTCGAGCGGGGGTCTTCCCCGCCGATTCGCCGTCGATCTCAAGACCAAGCGACCCCTCGGCGGCCACTGAAATACTTCGTGCGCGGTACTCGCCGACTAAAGGGTTTTTCAGATGACCTCCCCGACCGATTCGCGGCAGCTCGCGTATGATCTCAAGCCGCGAAACACGATCCGCTACGACCACATCTAGCAGCCCGTCATCCATAACCGCGTTGGGAGCTAGCATCATACCGCCCCCGGCAAACCTGCCGTTAGCGACTACGATCAGATTCGTCGACGCCGCGATCTCTCGGCTCTCATCGAGCATGATCTTTACGGAGATGTTTCTATATCTCTTTAACGCACGCACAGCCGCGATGATAAAACGGGCCCGGCCTCCGACCATGCGGGGCAGACGCTCGCGCCATCGGTTTACGAGCGCGACCGCATCGGCGCCCAGTCCGAATGAGACTATGTTTATGCAGAAGCGGCAGCGGGGCGAGCCGTCGTCTGCCGAAAAATCTACCCTGATAGCGTCGATCTTGCGCGTGACGGGCCGAACAATCGAGAATAAGGCATCTCTCCAGGAAGTGATGCCGACCGAGCGGCGAAAATCCGAGCCTGTCCCGCTTGGAAGAAGTCCTATCGCCGCGTCAGGGTTTATCGCCTCTCCCTGCGCATCGAGATAGCCGTTGACCACTTCGTTTAGCGTGCCGTCCCCGCCCACGGCGATCACAAAGCGGACGCCGTCTCGGATCGCCGCCCGCGTTACCTGTACGGCCTCGCCCGGCTTGCGCGTGGGATGCTCGGTGAATCTCATGCCGCGTGCGAGAAGCTCGCGGCGGGCCCTGGCCCATATGCCTGATGTGGTCCCGCGACCGGAGGCAGGGTTTATGATGAAAAGGGTCTCGCTCAACGGCGGCTGATGATATTTGTACGTCGCCGGTATGTCAACGGGAGCCTGATCTGAATCATGCCCGGTAAAAATAAAGCCTCCTTTGTGATAAGAACTCGGGTGCTTTAAACCGGTTCCGCAAAGGAGGCCCCTTATGCGTCTTAAACGCATCAGCAAGTTTACACGTTCTGTGACTAAAGGACTACTCCCAACTCAGCAAGCTACTATCTGCCAGGTCGTTTGCGTCTCATCGTATGCCCCAGCCTCTGCCTGGCTGAGATTGCTTGTTGCCTTGAAACCGACAAGGAAATAGAAATCTCCTGGGTCCAAATAGCCTTGCATTTATTGAGGAAATCCACTGAATTCTCAAACCTGCTGTTTGAGAGTCAGAGGGCAGGCTTCTTTTTTCGCTGGGCATGATTCAGCTTTCTCGGCCTGACAGAAGGATGGCGAAAGATTGAAGTGCTGATCAGTTTCTTGTTGTGGCAGGGGCGACGGGCGCGGTCTCATTATGCAGACGTGTTATGCGGGCTTCGACTATGCGATTGCGGTTGACGGATTCGACCGTGAGGCGCAGGCCGTTATAATCGACGCTTTCGCCCGGCTTCATCAACCGCCCGGCGCGCGCCATCATAAAGCCCGCTATCGTATGGTAACTGTCAGATTCAGGCAGCCCGAGCATTAAAAGCTTGTTCGCGTCTTTGACCGAAAGCCGCCCGTTGATGGTGTAGGTGCCGTCCTTTTGTTCGACTATCTCACGCGCGGCTATCTCGTCGTGCTCATCTCTTATGTCGCCGACAATCTTTTCGATAAGGTCTTCGAGAGTGATGAGCCCTTCGGCGCCCCCGTGCTCGTCGACGATTATGGCCATATGCGAGCTCGATCCGCGCAGGCTGCGCAATGCCTCGTGCAGCTTCATCGATGTAGGCAGAAAGACGGCAGGTCTGAGCACCTCATCGATGCTGACGGAGGCGCCGCTTCTGAGGCGGCGGCTCAGGTCTTTGTGCAACACCACTCCGATCACGTTATCGAGAGAGTCCCTATAAACCGGCATGCGGGAGTATCCGAGCTTTTCGATAGCCTCCAGCATCTCCGAGGGGGTGAGGTCGGCTTCAAGCGCTTCGATCTCGGTGCGCGGGACCATCACGTTTTCGACGCTCGTCTCGGTGAAATCGAAGACGTTGTAGATCAGTTGTCGCTCGTCTTCGATAAGGTGGCCGCTCTTATGGCTGAGCGCGATCAGTTGACGCAGCTCTTCTTCGCTGTATGAGGCGGCGTGCTCGGCTGTCGCGTGAAGCCCTAACCACCTGAGCACCTTCGTCCCCGAATAATTCAGCACCCAGATCGGCGCTTTGAAAACACGGTAGAATAGCTCCATCGGCCGCGCCACGGCGAGCGCCACGGCTTCGGCGCGTTCGAGCGCCAGTGTCTTGGGGGCAAGCTCTCCGAGGACTATATGAAGAAAGGTGATAAGCGTGAAAGCGACGCCGATGGCCACCGAATGGGCCGCGACCTCCGATACTGCGCCGGGCAGCACGCCATGAAATACGGGCGTGAGAAGGTTGGCGAGCGTCGCCTCGGCGATCCAGCCGAGCGCGAGGCTCGCGAGCGTTATGCCGAGCTGAGTGGCCGATATATATGCGTCGAGGTGCTCGATCACGCGCAGAAGCGTGCGAGCGCGGCGGTTGCCTTCTGC
>DASTET010000377.1:0-2571 GCA_035709445.1 Blastocatellia bacterium
GATCCGAGCTGTAGCAGTGAGGGTTGTGTCATACCTGCTTGTTGGTCGATTTCATTAGCGCGAGCATCTTGGCGGGGTTTCGCCGCTTGCTTTTCCGATTCGTGGAAAAAGACCAGTAATTTACATTTACTCGATGAGATGAGAGGTATTTTCTTTGATCCATACAGCTCATTGATAATGGTATGTCAGTAATAATCAAACACAAAGGCCGTGCAATCGTCCAACCTAATGATTCTTCCGACAATGAATTAAGAAGAGTGGGCATTTCGATTACGGGCAGAAATCCTCTCAAACTGAGATGCGATAGATGCGCTGAGACCTGGAGCATAGTTAAACAGGGACTGAGATTGCCGAAGGGTTATTGGAAATGCCCGAATGGGTGCAACCGGACTGAGACAGCGAAGGGTTCTCAGTGATTGTCGCTTTTCGCCTGAAGCAGCGAGATAAAAAAAGACAGCATACTATGTAAAATGGCAAGCTTTCTCATGCTCTCCTATCCTTTCACAGAACGGTAGAACAATACGCAACAGTTAAGAATGCGCATGAGGTGAGGCCCGGAATGCATTTATTTCAGCAGAAGCGCTTCAGGCAAACCAGCGCGTGAGCAAACAATTTCATTCCAATTTCATCACGGTATGAGCCGATCAGGGTGCGTGCAGTTCGGTCTAGAGGCCGTCGTCGGCGAGCGCATGGAGGGCGGCGAAGGGCTCGCGCCGGTCGGGCGCGAAGAAGAGAGCGCGCAGTGGATCAGCAGCGGCCTCGCGGAAAAAGGCGGCGGTGCGGTCCTTCCGGCTCTCGCTGTTGATGTTCTTAATGATGCGGTACTTGACCTCGGGGATCGAAAGGTCCACGAGGAGCGTCGAGCCGCCACGGAAGATATGGCCAGGCGTGCCGTCTTCCTTATTTTCCTTGACCCGTTTGGATTGCGTAAGCGCAACAACGACCTGGGGTATGTGCCTGCCGTCAGGGCTCACGCGTATCGCCCGACGCAGCTCGTGAACCTCAAACGTCCCCGACGGGTCGAGGCCCAGCTCGGTGGCGAACTCCGGCACGGCCTTGAAAGCAACCTTGAGTTGGTCGTGAAGCTTGCGTCGCTGATCGCGCGTCGCGCCGAACAGCTTCTCACGGTCTTCCAGATAGAAGCAGGCGTCGGCGTACTGCTTCAGCTCCTTTATGATGATGCCATACTGTTGAATGATTTCGGCGCGCACCCTCTTTGGAAACTTGTTATGGTCGAGTCCCTGCCAGCGCAGCGTGTCGACCGAGAGCGTACGGGGAGTGTCGGGCGTCGGCGTGTCGAGGTTGGCCGGATAGATGCCGCGCCGCCGAAAGGATTCTACGAAAGCGACGCGATAGTTGTGGCGGTCGTCGCTGACCAGATCGAAGTCGGCGGTGATGAGTGCGCGCAGGTACTCGAAGAACGTCACATCCATAGGCGGAAGGTAGTCGAGTGCGCGGATGCACATATTGAGGACGTGATTGGCGGACTTCGCCGCTTCGTCGGCCAGGCGCTGGACGAGGTCCGGGTGGATCGCCCCGTTTGGCAGCACGCCGGTCCCGCCCGTATAGATGCGAAGCAGGTCGGCAATGCGCGCCTTGTATATGGAGATGAAAGCATCGAAGACGGCTGCGACGAGGACGGCCCCGCGCGAGTGCGGCGTCAGGCGTTTTTGCAAGTCTGAGGGGTCGGGCACGAGTCTCTTCCAGACGCCGCCCTCCATCTTACCGATTGCGTTGCGTAACGCGCCGCGCCCGCCCGTCGCGCGGCCAAACTGGACGGCGAGGCTCCCAAGCATAGACTCGGCTTCGATGTCGCCGCGCGTACGGCCGATCTCCTGCCCCAGTACTTCCGGGATGGTGAAGTGTTGCATAAGTGCGACGATATCGGCGAAGCCCTCGTGTAGCGCGAGCACGTCGAGATTGGTCGGCTCGTTGAAGCGGCGGTACATGCCGTCTAGAATCGCGTGCGTGGTTTCGTGGGCGATGATGTCGTGCGAGAGACAGGAATAGACGCGGCTGCCGGGCATATGGTCGCCCGGGTCGTCCGCGCCGGCCTCGAAGTAGCCGAACAGGAGCGCAACCTCCTGCGGGCTGTAATAAGCGTTGGCCTGCCTGAGCGCATGCGGGCGGATGGCTAATTGCTTAACGAAGCCGCTGTCGTCGTTGGCGTTCTTCGGATTCGGCTTCGGGCGCCAGAGGACAGGGCGGCCGAGGGCGCGCTCGAAGTGCTCGACCGTCTTCATTGCGACGGCGTACACCATCTGCTGGTGGAACTGCGGATTGCCCTCGGAAGGCGCCCAGCCATCCTGCGCGAGCAGTTTCGGGTCGTCAAGGTCTACGGGCAGGTAACGCTTCTTCGAAGCGTCCACGTCTTCGACGGCGAAGTACTCGCCTACCGGCCCCTTATTCAACTCCTCCCATCGAATCTTTAGCGTTACCTCGTTGATACCGGCGGTGTCGAGCCGCGTCGACAGACTCGGGTCCATAGCATAGACCCGTATGCGGCGGTACGGAGGGTTGGGGACGGCGGGCTGCACGTCGCAGACCGAAAGCACCTCGGAGATGGCATCC
>DASTET010000378.1:0-2559 GCA_035709445.1 Blastocatellia bacterium
TGGCGAGTCTGGCGCGTCGTTTTGAAGACAGACATCGCTTTAATCAGATATTGCAAACTAATCATCACCGTCAGGAGGGGGACGCGCCAGACTCGCCAGACTAATGTTATGTCGGTTCCTGCGAACATGCATTTCTTCATCGACACGACGCGGTGCATAGGATGCCAGGCGTGTGTGCAGGCCTGTAGCGAGTGCGATACGCATAAGGGTCATTCGATGATTCACCTTGAATTCATCGACCGCGCCCACTCGGTGCAGACCGCTCCGGTCGTCTGCATGCACTGCGATTCGCCGACCTGCGCGGAGGTCTGCCCAGCCGACGCGATCAAGCGGACCGGCGACGGCGTTGTGCAGACAGCGCGCAAGCCTCGCTGCATCGCCTGCAATAACTGCGTGCTCGCCTGCCCGTTCGGCGTCCCGAAGATGAAGACCGATTTCAAGCTGATGATGAAGTGCGATATGTGTTATGACCGCACATCGGTAGGCAAGCGTCCTATGTGCGCGACCGTCTGTCCGAGCCAGGCGCTCTTTTTCGGCACGCACGAAGAGATAGAGCGGCTGCGCCCGCGCTCGACCGCCATAAACCGTTTTCAGTTCGGCAATCAAGTCATAACTACAAGGGTCAACATGATGGTGCCGAGGACGGGGCGGGCCGAGTACCTCGATGTCACTGCGGCGATGGACGAGCAGGCCATAGGGAAAGACATCTCGCTCAACATACTTATGGATGCAATCTACACAGGAGAGGCAGACTGATGGCCCGGCGTGACGATGAACAGATGACTGCTCCGCCAGACGGAAGCCCGATGTCCGAGCAGCCGCGCTGGCGCAAAGATTTTCCTATCGACTGGCCCGAAGACCACTACGTCGCGCGGCGGGACTTCACAAAGTTCCTGGTGCTTACGAGCCTTGCTTTCACAGCCGGGCAGTTCTGGATAGTGATTCAGAACTTCCTGCGCAAACTGAGGGGCGAGCCGCCGATGCAGTTGATAGCTCGGATCGATGAGATCCCCGTAGGAGGCGCCAGGACCTTCGCATTTTCTGATAAACACGATCAGTGCATTCTCGTTCGGCTTGACGAACAGACCTTCACAGCCTACAGCCAGGAATGCACTCATCTCTCTTGCAGCGTCGTCCCCGATTTCGAGGGGGAGAGCCTTCGCTGCCCGTGTCACGAAGGCATCTTCGACATTCATACGGGGCGACCCGTTGCGGGCCCGCCGCGAAGACCGCTCGCCAGGATAAAGCTCGAATTCAGCGGCGGCGCCATCTATGCGAGCGGGGTTGAGCTGAGGGTGGTATGAAGAAGCCATTCACACGCGAGCAAAAGAGCACGATAGTCTACGGCATTCTTTCGATAGTGGTCGTTTTAGTCGTGCTCCAGCTCTGGCTGCTTACGGCCACGATGAATGCGTACCTGGGAGGTGACGAATCGGCCATCTGGCCTGCGGCGATTGTGAGCGCGGTCTGCTTCCTCCTGAATCTTGGGCTGCTCAGGTACATCTACGCCATGGAAAGGTCATAAGATGGATCGAACGGAGCGCGTGCCTTCAGGAAACAGCCTTCAGCTCGTGCTGGCCACGGGCGCGTTCGCTATTTGCTTTGCCGTGTTCGGCTCCGTGTCGGCGATGATGCCGATAATACGAAAAGAGCTTGGGCTGAGCCCTATCGAGGTGAGCATAGCCATTGCGCTTCCGGTCCTGCTCGGCAGCCTGGGCCGGATACCGCTCGGCGTGCTCACGGATCGTTACGGCGGGCGTCTGATCTTTTCGATAGTGATGGCCTGCTCGATAGTGCCGGCCGTTTTGATCGGATGGGTCGCGAGCTACTGGCAGTTATTGCTCTACGGTTTTTTCATAGGCATCGCGCTTGCCAGCTTCTCGGTCGGCGTGGGGTTTGTCAGCGGATGGTACCCGCCCGAACGACAGGGCATGGCGCTCGGCGTTTATGGCGCGGGCAACATAGGCCAGTCGCTTGCGGCCTTTGGCTCGCCTCTAATCGCGGGCGCGATCGGGTTCAAGTGGGGCTTCTGGACTTTTGGGATCGTGCTTCTCGTGTGGCTCGTCCTGTTCTGGATGAAGGCCGAGAACGCGCCCCGGCGCGGCCCGGCCAGATCGCTTGCCGACATTACGCGCCCGCTCACCGAGCCGATGAGCTGGCTCCTGGGTCTTTATTACTTCCTGACGTTCGGCGGGTTCGTGGCGATGGGAGTCTACCTGCCCATCTTTCTCACGGAGATGTTCGGGCTCACGCCGCAGGATGCGGGCTTTCGAACGGCGGGTTTTGTGGTGCTCGCGACCCTTATGCGACCCGTCGGCGGATGGCTTGCAGACAAAACGGGCGGGCGAAGGATTCTGCTATGGGTATTTCCTGCGACTGCCGCCATGGCCATCTTCATGGCATGCCCGTCCATAGTGACTTTCACCATAGGCGCGCTCGGCATGGCGGCGGTCATAGGACTCGGCAACGGCGCAGTCTTCAAGCTCGTCCCCGAATACTTCCCGCAATCGGTCGGCTCCGTGACAGGTCTTGTCGGCGCGGCGGGCGGGCTCGGCGGCT
>DASTET010000379.1:0-2247 GCA_035709445.1 Blastocatellia bacterium
CGTTCGTCTACGGTCAGTTGCCTCTTTATCAACTCGGCAGCGAACCGGATGCTGCCAAGCGGGTTCTTGATCTCGTGCGCGATCTGCGCGGTCATCTGTCCGACAGCCGCAAGCGCTCGATTGCGACGCAATTCCGATTGCGCGCGCTCGGTCTCGGTTATGTCAGTAAAGACAAGTATCAATCCTCGATACTCTTCCGATATCATCAAAGGCGATGCCGATATGTCGAACAGGCGGTCACGCCCGAGCTCGATCCGTCCGAGATACCCACCCTCGGGTTGGTCGGATTCCAACTGCGTTGAAATGGTCTCAGGCAGCCGGGGCTTACCTTCAAACAATCTTATGTAATCCTGTCTTAGCGCCTGATCTCTTTTTAGACCTGTAAGCCTCAAAAACGAATCGCTTGCGGTTTCTATAGTCCCATCCCGGTTTACCACGATAACGCCCGAGACGAAGCTGTCGAAAAGCGACTGCAAGTAATCCCGCGCTTCCGAGCTTTGCCGGTATGCTCGGCCAAGCCGACCGAGTATCCGGCGTATCTCGTAAAAAGTGAGCCCCGCAACCAGAAAGCCGACCACCATCGCGGCCAGCGTTGTGACATTGACTTTGTTCCTCTCGTTGAGAATCAAAGCGTGAGCCCGCGCTTCATTCTGCTCTCTCTCCCGGTCCGTCCACGCTTCTAGCTTCGAAATCGCCCTCTCCATCCTCTCCCTTTTTTCATACCAGTCAGTAGCGATAGGTGCATGAATCGCGCTCCAGTAGTCCGAGTATGAGTCCTCAAACTCGGCCAGTTCGGGGCTGTTCGCAAACCTCGTAACGTGAGCCTGTTTTATGAGGCCATCCATCTCTTTCTTGAGATCAGAGAGCTTTCGCTTTGATGTACCTTGCAGGCTGTTCTCTTCATTGTAGGCCAGCATATTGCGCGCCTCGTTCCACATTATGCCGGCCTTCTCGCTTATTCTGAGGACTATTCCCAGATGCCTGATCTCAGATTGACTGATCGAGGATATATCATCGTTGACCCTGTTAAAGCTCTCCCACGTCCAGTACCCTATCCCTGTTATGAGCAGCAAGAGGACGAAGAACCCCAGCAGCAATATGTTCTGTAAAAAGACTTCAGCAGATAAGGGCAAACCCAGTAGCCGGGCGCCGCTTCGCTTTATAGAGGTCAGGCTCATCGTCAAACCCCACCGCTTGAGCCCCTGACCGGCACTACCCGATCAGTAAACCCTTCGAATGCGTCGTCGTGGCTTATGACAAACAGTTGATCGAAGTCCCTTATTCGGCCTATCTGCTGCGCAAGATTGCGGCGGCGCTCCTCATCCATATTCGTTGTGGGCTCGTCAAAAAAGGCCACCCGCATCTCCGATAATTCTTTGAGCAGGGCGAGCCTGACCGAGAGCGCCGCTGCCATCTGCTCGCCCCCCGACAGGCTGGCGAATGCGCGCTCGTGCCCGTCTTCTTCAAGCACTATCTCATATCCGCTGTCCCATCTAAGCGACACCATAGGGTTCCCGGTTATGTCCCGGTATAGCTGGTTTGCCTCCATCGATATAGATTGAAGAAGCGCCTCCGTTATATAAGGGGCCGCCTTCTTTAACACATCCCGAATAAAATCCGAGAGCGAGTGCAATTGATCACATCGCCCCCTGTCGCTCCTGAGCACATCGAGCCTTTTCTTGCTTTCGCGCAAGATCTCAATCGCTTCTGCAAGTTCTTCCGCGCGCGCGCAAGAGTGGCCAAGCTCGGAAGATAGCTGTGCGGCCTTATTGATAATCTCTTCAAGCTCAAGCTTCAATGCATGGTGCCGGTCTGCATCATAATCCTTGCGGCAGCTATTTAACTCCTTTTCCAACCGTTCAAAAGCCTGTCGATCAGCGGTCAGGGCCGACTCTATCTTTTTCAGATCGGTCTCTCGCTCTCGAAGCAACGCAGCCAACGGCAGGTTTTCGATATAAACCCGGTAGTCAGTTTCGCTCGCTGATCGTCTCGCACGTTCCTGCGCGATGCGCTCATCTAATCCCGCGAAGGATTCAAGCCTTTTTGTAAGCTCCTCGATCCTCTTCGAGAAGGCCCGGACGCTTTCGCTGATCGAAGCGACCGATTCTTTGATCTCGGCCTCTTTCTCCAGACCGGCGAGCAGCGCCCTCGATCTGCCGCGAGGGTCATCAAGCAGGTTGAGCCTCTCCTCTATTGAGTCAAGCTCGGCAGGAAACGCATCGAGTTCATGAAGACGCGCCTTTATTG
>DASTET010000380.1:0-2287 GCA_035709445.1 Blastocatellia bacterium
GCGCGCGATTACTGCCTGGGCGAGATCAATGATCGAATAGGAATAGAGATTGGCGTTCCCGTTATGGCGAGCCGCGATGGGAAGGTAGGTTCCAGGTGATAGGCGAGAGGGTTCCCCTGCGTGAGCCCCTTCTCCTGGTTATACTATGAAGACGGCGCTAATATTTCCTGGGCAGGGTTCTCAGTCCGTGGGGATGGGCAGATCGCTTTACGAAAGTGCGGCTGCTGCTCGACAGGTATTTGAAGAAGCCGACGGCGCGCTCTCGATGGCGCTTGCGAGCCTCTGCTTCGAGGGGCCGGAAGAAGAGCTGAGACTCACGGCGAATACGCAGCCCGCAATTCTGACCGTCTCGATTGCCGCTCTTCGCGCGCTCGAAGAAGGAGGAGTTCGAGCCGATTACGTAGCAGGCCATTCGCTCGGAGAGTATTCGGCGCTTGTGGCGGCCGGCTGCCTGAAGTTTTCGGACGCTTTAACTATTGTTCGCCAGCGCGGGATCTTCATGCAGGAAGCGGTCCCTGAGGGCGAGGGGGCGATGGCGGCGCTGCTCGGGTGCGATTTTGAAACGGTCGAATCGATCTGCCGCGAGGCGAGCGAGCTCGGGGTCTGTTCCCCGGCCAATATAAACTCGCCTTCTCAAGTAGTGATCGCAGGGCACCGCTCGGCTGTCGAGCGCGCGGTGAGGCTGGCAAAAGAGCGTGGCGCCCGCCGCGCAGTGCTTCTTTCCGTAAGCGCGCCGTTTCATTGCGAGTTGATGAAGCCTGCCGCCGAGAGACTCGGCGCGACGCTTGACACAGTAGCGTTTTCCGATTTGAACGTTCCGCTTGTGACAAACGTCGACGCAAAGATAATCACCTCTGCTCGCGAGGCGAAGGAGGCTCTCATCCGTCAGGTCGCATCGCCTGTTCTTTGGAGCCGGTCCGTAGAGCTGATGCTGGCCGAGGGCGTGGGCCGCTTTATCGAAGTAGGGCCGGGCCGGGTGCTTTCCGGGCTCGTCAAACAGATAAGCCGCGAGTGTCAGGTATTAAAGGTCGAAGATATCGGCTCGCTGGAGCAGACGCTTGCTGCGCTTTGATTTCAAATCTCGAATGTGAGATCTCAATTTGTGACTACATAGGAGGAGCTACGAAATGGCAGAAGGTTCCGTTGAGGAGAGAGTCAAACAGATAATAGTCGATGAGCTGGGTGTGGATGAGTCGGAAGTGACTCCCAATGCGCGCTTCATCGACGATCTCGGCGCGGATTCGCTCGACACTGTCGAGCTCGTCATGCGGTTCGAGGAAGAATTCAATGTGGAGATACCTGACGAGGACGCCGAGAAGATAACGAGCGTGCGAGACGCCATCGATTACATCGAGAAGCATGTCAAATAGTGGCTGATCTGCTTCTCCATTCTGGAGGATATCTTGAATCGTCGTGTAGTAGTGACCGGCATCGGCCTGATTTGCGGCTCGGGCAAAACTAAAGAAGAAGTGTGGGCGAACCTGCTCGCTGGTCGAAGCAGCGTCGGCCCTGTGACCCGGTTCGATGTCAGCGGCTTCCCCGTGCGAATAGCGAGCGAGGTGAAGGAGTTTGACCCCTTTAAGTTCATCGAGAAGAAGGAGGTCAAGAAGAGGGACATCTTCATCCACTTCGCTCTCGCCGCCGCGCAGGAGGCTATGGACGATTCGGGGCTGCGTATTACCGAAGAGAATGCGACGCGCGTCGGGTCGTTCATCGGATCGGGGATTGGCGGTTTCGGAGTGATCGAGCGCGAGCACGAGAAGTTCCTGAAGGGCGGGCCAGGTAAGATAAGCCCGTTCTTCATACCTGCCGCAATCGTAAACCTCGCCGCCGGGCAGGTATCGATCCGGTTCGGCGCGAAGGGGCCGAACTCGGCCACCTGCACCGCATGCTCTACGGGGGCGCACGCCGTGGGCGACTCGATGAAGATTATACAGCGCGGGGACGCCGACGCGATGATATGCGGAGGAGCGGAGGCCGCGATCACTCCCATGGGAGTAGGAGGGTTCGCCGCGATGCGGGCGCTCTCGACCCGCAACGATGACCCTGAGCATGCCAGCCGCCCGTTCGATCTCGACCGCGACGGGTTCGTCATAGGCGAGGGGGCGGGCATACTCATACTCGAAGAGCTTGAGCATGCCCGCGCGCGAGGCGCTCGCATCTACGCCGAGATGACCGGGTACGGCATGTCGAGCGACGCTTTTCACATCACCCAGCCCTCCGAGGATGGCGACGGCGCGGTCCGGGTGATGATGAATGCGATAAACGACGCAGGTATAGAGCCGCA
>DASTET010000381.1:0-5495 GCA_035709445.1 Blastocatellia bacterium
TTGCCCGACCCGACCGCGCCGACGAAGGCGATGGTCTGCCCGGGCGCGATCCGCAGATTTATATCTGAGAGCGCGGGCTCGGCTGCGTTGTTATATGTGAATGTGAGGTTGCGGAATTCGATCTCGCCCGATATCTCTTCGATGTCGCGCGTGCGGTCGGAGTCGCGGATTGCCGGTTCGATAGAGAGTATCTGGTTCATACGCCCCATCGAGGCCATCCCGCGCTGGAATATGTTTATCACCCAGCCGAGCGCGATCATCGGCCAGACGAGATAGCCGAGATAGAGAGTGAACTGAACGAACTGGCCTATGGTGATTTGCCCGTCTACGGTGAGGCTCCCGCCGTACCAGAGCACCGCGATAAATCCGAGCCCGATGAAGAACTGTAGTATCGGATGAAAGACGCCCGAAAGCCTTATGAGCTTCATGTTGTGATTGACGAACTGGCGGTTGACCGCGCGAAAGCTCTCTATCTCGGCTGGCTCCTGGGTATAGGCGCGGATCACGCGGACGCCTGCCATCGCCTCCTGGGCCCGGTTCGAGACCGTGCCGAAATACTCCTGAACTTTTTCAAATCGCTCGTGTATCCGCTTGCCGAAGTAGTGCGTGGCCACGGCGACGAGCGGCATAGAGACGAATGCGAGCAGCGTCAGACGCCAGCTTATCGAAGCCATCAGCGGGACGAGGAGCGCCATCGCAAAGAGCGTGTTCATCGAATACATCAGCGCGGGGCCTGCTATCATTCGCACCGCCGAAAGATCGTTTGTCGCCCGCGCCATCAGATCGCCCGTCCTGTGCGTCTGGTAAAAATCGAACGGCAGCCGTTGAAGGTGGCGGTAAAAATCGTTTCGCAGGTCGTACTCTACGTGGCGCGACATGTTTATAAGCGCGCGCCGCTGCGCAAAAAGAAAGACGCCCTGAACGAGGGCTATCAGAATTATCAGCCCAGCGAACTGAAGCAGTTTTGACTCTGTTAGCGAAGCTGTCAGATCATCTACCGCGTACCTGAGCACTATCGGCTGGGTGAGCTTTGCCAGATTAGTAAAGAATATGCACGAGACGCCGAATATGAGCGTCTTCCTGTACGGCGCAAAGTATGAAATGAGTCTTCGGAAAGGGGTCATACTAAATTGGAATTGTAGTCTTCGGCGGGTGTGAACACAAATTCAGAAGTCAGAAGCCAGAAGCCAGAAGCCAGAATCTCTCGCGCAGTCACTCGATTGAAGCCGAATGTAATGAAATCGTAATCTGCCTCGACGGACTTCTGGCTTCTGGCTTCTGACTTCTGGCTTCTGCTTTACAGCTTCCCTGAGCTGCCGCGGCCAGCGCGCGGGCCCAGGTTATCGCGCGCCGGGGCGCGTTCAAAGTTTGCCGTTCGCGCGCCTATCTCGTAAGCGTACTGGCTTATTCGCGTCATCTTCTCGTAGTTGATCTTATCGGCGTGGTCGGTGTTCGCGTGGTAGTCGGGGTGCAGCCCCGTGGTCAAAAAGACGACCGGTATGCCTTTCGCCGCGTAGCTGTAATGATCGCTGCGATAGTATATCTGCTCAAGATCGGTCGGGTCGTTCATCTCATAATCGAGAGCGAGCGGTTTCGAGAGCGCATCGTTGGCTTCGACAGTGATATTGTGAAACTCTGTGCTGATGCGATCCGAACCTACGACATAGACCTTGTTGGCTTCTTCCTCTTTGTTGTCGCGGTTGCGCCCGACCATGTCCATGTTTATCTCGGCCACTATTTTATCGAGCGGCACCGTCGGATAATCGACAAAGTATCGCGATCCCCACAGCCCCCGCTCTTCGCCCGAATGCCATACGAGCAGGATCGACCGGCGCGGCTTCTTGCCCACCGCAAACGCCTTTGCGATGGCAAGCATAGCGACCGTACCCGACCCGTCATCATCCGCGCCGTTCCACACGCGGTCGTGTTCGGCGCCCGCCGTGACGCGGCCACGAGGCTGAAGCCGACGCGCGCCGTTTTCGCTCTGGGCGACCTCGCCCTCCGAGTAACCTACGTGATCGTAGTGCGAGCCGTATGCGACGTAAGTCTCTTTGAGCTTAGCATCCGACCCTTCGATAATTCCGATCACGTTGCGGGTGTATTGCGTGCGAACCACGGTGTAATCGGCATCGATATTGAAAGTCAGCTTGACGTTCTTCAGCGTGAAAGTGGGGAGCGGCTCGCCGCTTGAAGCCTTCTCTTTAAGCTCTGCGTATCTCACATCGCTGCTGCTCAAGAGGAACTCAAAGAACTCGTCGCTTGCCGACACCGCAGGCGCGATCACATTATCGAGCCGCTGAGCGGTTGTGAAATCCGGCGCGGGAAGCTGTCCCGGCGCGGTCGTCTGGTTGCCCCCGCGACCGCCCGCAAAGCCGCCTCCGGGGCCGATGGTCGCAATCGCGCCCGATTGCTCTGTGGCAAAACGCGACCTTGAAGTGAGCGCGCGCCGGTACTGCGGGCCGAGCCCTTTCGGGCCTGACCCGCCCAGATAGACTACGACCTTGCCTTTAACCTGCTTGCCCGCAAAATCGTTATGATTTATCGCGGGAGCATTGAGCCCGTAGCCGAGAAACTCTATCTGGTCGGCGGTAAACGCGCGCTTCCCGCCGGAGTTGGCAGGAAAGCTGATCCCTTCTTTGTTTTTGAACGTGCGCGTCTGCCCGTTCGCTTCTACTGTGACGGTCGAGCGGTTATCGCTTTTGACGCCGAGGACGGCGACCCGCTGAAAGTATGAGCCGTTCGGCCCGCCCGGCTTCACGCCCCATGATTTCAGAAGCCCCGCCATATAACCGGCGGCAAGCCCGAGCCCTTCGGTAAACGTGGCCCTGCCCTCGAATTCATCCGATGAGAGATAGGTGAGCCATTCCTTCATCTCCTGGGCGTTGATCCGCTCGCGGTCTCCGTTCGTCTTGGCGCCTGCCGGGGCGAGCGCGAAAGCGGCTACCAGGGCCAGCTGGGTGACAATCACAGTGACTTTGCGAAATCCGAGCATATTATCTCCTCTGTGTCATTGATTCTTTCGGTCAGAGTGACTTATACGCGCGCCCCTGCGACCGGGATACAAAAATATTGCAACACCCGGCTCACCGGCCTGTTCAATTAATGTAGAAGCCAGAAGCCAGAAGTTAGATGTCGGTCGAGGCGGATTCTGATTTGATTCACTCGGCGGCAATCGAGATACTTTGCAAGAGATTCTGGCTTCTGGCTTCTATTGAAAGAGGTATGAAGATGTGTGCGAGAAGCGTTATTTGTGCCCTGCTTCTGGTATTTCAACTGCTCGGCGGCCTTCCCTGGCTCTATCAATCGGCAAGCGGTCAGACGCGGCCAGGCGGTCGCGGGCGAAGGCCGCTGCCCGCCTCACAATCCGGTGACAGCATGAAAGGACTACAGTTTCGATTGAGCGAAGGCGCGGCGGTCTCGGACGCGCAGCCGCCGCGCGCCACAACGCCTTTTGAAAAGCTCGGCGAGGACGACACGCAGAGGCTTTTAAGCAGGTTGCAGCCTATCAAGTCCGATGCGACCGACGAGCAGGACTTCCGCATACGGGACCGCTCGCTGCCCGCGCCTCGCACGGGCAAGACTATCGACGCGGCGTTCCCTCCGCCCGATACCGCGACCTCACCCGTGAGCACGGCGACCGGGCCGCTCGAAGTCGTCAGGTTCTCGCCCGAAGGCGATGTGCCGCTCGCCCCGCAGCTCAGCGTGACATTCTCTCAGCCTATGGTGGCCGTCACTTCGCACGCGGATTCCGTCGCTCAAGGCGTCCCCGTAAGACTCACGCCGCAGCCCGAAGGCCGATGGCGATGGGTCGGCACAAAGACCCTCCTCTTCGAGACCGACACCCGGCTTCCGATGGCGACAGAGTTCCGTGTCGAAGTGCCCGCCGGCACGAAATCGGCCACGGGAGCCGCTTTGGCGGATGCAAGGGTCTGGAAGTTCTCTACGCCTCCTCCGCAGGTCAAAAGCTCTTACCCGAACAGCGGCCCGCACGGGCGCAACCCTCTGATCTTTGTAGAGTTCGACCAGCGCATCGACAGGGAGGCCGTGCTTGAGTCGATAAGGGTCAGCGCAGGCGGCAGATCGCACCGCATAAGGCTCGCCACCGATGAAGAGATCGCTTCGGACCGCGCGGTTAGCCGTCTTGCCTCCGCCGCCGAAAGTGGGCGATGGCTCGCTTTTAGAGTTCTCGATCAGGTGAACCCCGAAACCCCGTTGCCGACCGCAACGAACGTGACCGTCTCGATAGGCCCCGGCACGCCTTCAGCCGAAGGCCCGCGCAAGACCGCTTCCGCGCAGAGCTTCGATTTTTTCACCTACGGCCCGCTTCGCGTGACAGGCCATCACTGCGGCTATAACGATCAGTGCTCGCCCTTCGATCAATGGCGTATAGAGTTCAGCAACCCGCTCGACGCCGAAGCCTTCGAGCCATCCTATGTCCGCGTAGAGCCTGAGATCGGCGGGATGAAGGCGGCGGTTTACGGCAATATGCTCGTCATCACAGGGCTCAAGCGAGGCCGCGCCACATATCGCGTAAAGCTCGATCCGAATATCCGCGATCAGTTCGGGCAGACCTTGGGCGACTCGCCTCAGCTCGCATTCAATGTGAAGAGCGCGCCCCCGGCGCTCGCATCATCGGGCGGCCAGTTCGTCGTGCTCGACCCTGCCGCTCAGCCGAGTTACTCGGTCTTCAGTATCAATCACAGCTCGGTCAAGCTCCGGCTCTACGCAGTAGGCCCCGAGCACTGGGGCCAGTTTGCCGAGTACATGCAGAAAAGGGAAGACCAGCCGCGACAGCCGCCGGGCCGCCTCGTCGTGTCGAAAACGATAAACGTCGAGAGCCAGCCCGATGAGATGGTCGAGACCCGTATATACCTCTCTCCCGCGCTGAACGCGAACCTCGGTCACGTCCTCATCATCGTGGAGCCGACGGTCCAGCCGCGAAACCGATGGGAACGCCGCGCGATAAAGGCATGGGTTCAGGTGACCGGCATAGGGCTCGACGCCTTCGTCGATAACACCGACCTGATAGGCTGGGCTACATCGCTCAAGGATGGCAGCCCAATTGATGGCGTGCAGATGACCGTTGGCGTTGCGCAGCCGGGCGGCTTCAAACAGGAATCTACCGGCGCGAGCAGAAGCGACGGGCTCGCCCGTCTCGCGCTCACAACCCGCGCGGCGCAAGGGCAGAATGTACTCGTAGCCCGCAAGGGAAACGACCTCGCTATCCTGCCTGAGCATACTTACTGGTGGAGCACCGGCGGCAACTGGCACAAAAAACCGGCGGCAGATTGGCTTAGCTGGTATGTCTTCGATGATCGCAAGATGTACCGTCCCGGCGAAGAGGTCCATATCAAAGGCTGGATTCGCCGGATGGGCGCGGGCAAAGAGGGCGATGTCGGGCCGCTGGGCAACGCCGCGACCGGCGTCGCCTACAAGCTTAAAGACTCGCGCGGCAACGAGATTCTGAAAGGCAATGCGGCTATAAACGCGCTCGG
>DASTET010000382.1:0-2600 GCA_035709445.1 Blastocatellia bacterium
AGGCGGTCGCGCGCGGTCGAGACGAGCACGCTCGAAGGGTATGTCGATACGAGCCGAGTCAGGTATTGTCGCTCGAGCGCGAGATCGCCCGCGGACTGCGCTATAAAGGCGAGGCGGCGGAGCGCATACTGAGCGAGAATCGAATTGCGGTTGAGGACTCCGAGGTAGAGCGCGGCGGCTTCAGCGCCGGCCCCGCGCCGCTCCGCAAGCCGCGCGAGCAGATAATCGTAATTGTTCCGCGTGAAGCCCTGTGGATCGGTCGATCTGAGGGCGCGCACGAGTTGTTCGGCCCTCTCGAAATCTCGCGCGTCCATAGCGGCGCGAATCTCGTCGGCGCGGGCCTGCAAGCCCTGGGCGCTCGCGCTGTCTGCGCAGACTGCAAGTACGAGAAGAAAAGCGACGACAACTGCTCTGATCATTATGCCCCCTTGAAGATTACTCGCGGTAAATTATCACACGCACAACCGGGGGCAGCAAGATTCAGCACAAATGAAAGGACTGGTGAAGAATAGAGATCGAACCCTCTGTTTAGTCGTCTAGCGGACTTCTATATTCCCGCCGGGCTCGACCGCCATCTCTATAGCGGCAGACAACTGATCTGTTTTGAAGCCGAACGGGCCGGCTTCGCTCTTGAATGCTACGCGGCCATCGCGGTCTATCACATAGAGCCTGTCCGGCCAGGCCGTATAGGCAACTTCGGTTGTATTCTCTATCGCATCCACCAACGCGGGGAATTCGATCTTCAGATCGGTCGAGCACGTGGCGGCCAGGTTGATGCGGTCTTCATACCGCTTGGGGTCTTCATAGACCACTTCCTCTCTCTCATTTATCTGCAATTGCCAGGAGTCGCTTGGGTGCGCTTCCTGGATATAGATTAAGAAGAACTCCGCCTGGTCCTTATATTGCTGATAAAGTTTGTTGAGAGCGGGAACCTCCCGTCGAAAAGGCGGTCAGGTGTAACTGCCGAAAACAAGGACGACAGGCTTATGTCCTCGGAAGCTGGAAAGCTGCACCGCGCTCTTTTTATCATACGTTTCAAGGGTGAAATCCGGAGCATAATCGCCCGGCTTCAGGTTGCCTTTCCGCGCGTGCAGCCACATCGGTTTAAAAGGTAATACCAGGAAGGTGATCCCGGGAGTATAAGTCATAACCCGGGAGAATACTTCGGGCCTCTGACACATAGCCGTGTAGAATCCGACAAGCAGAACGCAATAGGTCAGAACTATTACGGTAGCGATCTTTAATAGTCTTTTCATGTGCGAGCGTCCCGGCTGAGTAACTCACTGGCTGGCGCATAATACCAGATGAAAAGTCAAATCACAAAACCCTGTGACTGCCAGCGATCACAGACCGGCGGCGCGTCTCTTGCGGCTTCGCGCGCGCAGGACCGCCCGCAGCCACAGCAACCCTATCGCAACGAACGGGAAGAGGTATATGAGCAGGTCCCAGCGACCGTACCCCGGCGGAGTCACCTCCACATCGGCAACGATCTCTCCGCTGCCGCGCGGGCCTTGCAGGCTAAATCGCACTCGCCATAGCTCCTCCCGATCAAAAGGCACTTCGGCTTTGTACTGCACTCGATTGCGCACCGCATCTCGCCAGGCGCTGTAATGAGCTTCGGCGAGCCGCCCGTTTACCGGCTGGACACCGAGTTCTATCTTTATATCTTCCGCTGTATCCTCCGCGAGCGCGCTGCCTTCGGTCGGCTCCAGGATGATAAAAAAAGTCCCGGTCCCTACGTCGGGGTCGCCCCATACTGAGACCATATAACCGCCGACCTTTTGATCGACGATGATCGGGTATGGAGGCCCTTCGTGCGCGCTCGCCCCGGCGGAGCAGATGAAGACAGAAACGAGCCCTGACAACAGGAGCTTGAGCCGGGCTGCTATGGAGGCTGTCTTCAAAAGCCGCATCATCATCCGAGAAACGTGCTTCGCATCTCCATCGGCTGCGAAAGCAGCCAGAGCGCAGAGACCCACAGCAACACGCACAAACCCGCCCAGATCGTGAAGACCCTGCCGGGGCGCGTAGCAGAATCCTGCTCCGAAAGGCGATAGATCACAAGCAGCGACCCGAGCAGACCAAGCCCAAGAAACCCTGTCTCAATCGGATAAACCGCTGTCTCCGGCAATCCCCCAAGCCGCCAGTTCGGCTCGCCCAGTAGAGGCAGGCCAATATCGATAAGGACGCTCTGGGTCAGAGGAATGAGTGTGTAGAGCCCGGTCAGAAAATGGAAGCTGTAATGGGCCAGCCAGATGCTGAAGCCGAGCGGCGCGAGCCCGTAAGCGTACCTCACAATCGACCGGAGTAACGTCTTTGGACTGCGCCCCCACCTGCGTGTCAGCCATCCGGCCAGACCGAGAAGCAGGATCGGTTCTACAACCAGAAAGAATATAAAGAGCAGCCCCAGTATCGGAGCCTCATAATCGATATTCAGATTTCGGGCGAGCCAGGTTTGCAGGGCATAGACAGGGCTCACCATGCCGAATGCGTTCAAAAGCGCTCCGAATGTAAAGATGACCGTCAGCGCGCCGATGTCCTTGCGGGCCGAAAAACGCCCGATCCCTGATCTGAGCGGATCGGTCATCAACTCGCTGGCC
>DASTET010000383.1:0-3488 GCA_035709445.1 Blastocatellia bacterium
CATTTCGAATTTCGGGACGACCGAAGACCACCTCGTCAAAGTCTCTGTAAAAAATCATCGCAACGGCGCGCTAAATCCGTTCGCGATGTACCGCAAAGAGATGAGCTATGACGAGATTGCGAACTCTCAGATGGTAAACGATCCGCTCCGATTGTTGATGCTGTGCGCGCCGAACGAGGGCGGGGCCGCCGTCGTGCTTGCGACGAAAGAGGTCGCGAAGCAGTTTACGACGGAGCCAGTCAAACTGGCCGCCGTCGTGCTCGACTCGCCGCTGTACGGCACGGTCGAAGTTCCTCACATCAGCGTGAGCGCGCGTGTCGAAGCGCCGACGGTGACGATGACGGCTTCGCGCGAAGCATACGAGGCCGCGGGCATAGGCCCTGAAGACCTGGACCTCGTGGAGCTTCAAGATACCGACTCGGCATCGGAGATCATATACATGGAAGAACTCGGTCTTTGCGAGCGGGGCCAGGCCACCCGATTGCTCGATCAGAGCGCGACCGAGATTACGGGGCGAATACCTGTGAACCCGAGCGGAGGTCTGCTGTCGAAAGGCGAGCCGCTCGGCGCGTCGGCGCTCGCGCAGGTCGTCGAGATGACATGGCAGCTCAGGGGAGAGGCCGGGCCGAGACAGGTGAAGGACGCCCGAGCGGGGCTCACCCACGTTTACGGAGCTTACGGCAATTGCGCCGTCAGCATACTGCTTAGATAAAGGATGAAACCATAGATGAACACAGATGAACACGGATTGATGAAGAGTATTTGTAACTGCTCAGCCGCGTAGCGGCATGTAATTCTAGCCGCGCACTTTAGTGCGCGGTGCATTGAGGCGTTAGCCCTGCGTCGCGTCAGCGACGATTGAATCGCGCTCACCTCGCTCAGTCGTCGCTGACGCGACGGGGATTGCTATTGACATCGGCCCGTGCGCTGAAGCACACGGCTACAATCATGTCGCCGCTAACGGGGCTGAATAGCTACCAAGCATTTGTGTTCATTTGTGGTTGCTCTCTTTGATCGCTCTACTACCAAATTCTTGAGCATGGAGGATAAATAATGGAAGCTAAACTTCAAGCCGCTGCTGAGGCAAAGCCGGTCGATGAGTTTCTCGCCGAGCTTCAGTCGTTTCTCGAAGAGCATCACCCGAAGAACAGCCCGATGATACAGGCCATCGTAAACGGTACGGCTTCGATGAAAGCGTTGCAGGGGTTCGCGAAGGAGTTCTACGCCTACTCGGCCTTTTCGCTCAGACCGTTTGCGGCCCTCGTATCGAACGCGCCCGATGACGCATCGCTAAAGCCTATGCTTCAGAACTTCGCAGGAGAGGCCGGGTTTCTCAACACCCCTCCTCATCCGGAGCTGTTTCGTGACTTCACGCTAGCAACGGGCGTGAGCGAAGAGGAGCTTGATTCGCACATCCCGCTGCCTTCGACCCTCGGCGCGATGTATGCGCTGGACCACTTTCTGCGCGGCCCGTTCGATCAGGCGATAGCCGGGTTCGGCTACGCCATCGAAGGCCCTGCGGCCATCTGGGGCAAGATGATTCACGACGGGCTTCGAGACAACTATGAGTTTGACGAGAAGGCCATGCGTTTCTGGGTCGTCCATCTCGAAGAAGACGACGAGGGGACGGGGCTCGAAGCTCAGCACGCCGAGAACGCGCGACGCCTGATGGGCAGGTTCGCTTCGACGCTCGAACAACAGACGCGGATACGCAAAGCGTTCGTCTACTCCGCGCTCGTGTTCGAGAATTTCTGGAACGGGATGGACCGATTCTTAGAGGAGGCTTGAAATGGCTGCCGCCGAAACCTACGCGAAAAACTTTTATCGCCCCGAAGCACAGACCATGTCGCGCGAAGACCTGCGCGAGCTTCAGAACGAAAAACTGCGCCGCGAGATAGACCGCATATGGAACCAGCCGATACCTTTCTTCAAACGGAAGATGGAGGCTGCGGGGCTCAAGCCGGAGCATATTCGCACGGTCGACGATCTTAAGAACTTCCCGCCGACAGTCAAGGACGAGCTGCGAGTCAATGAAGAAGAGCACCCTCCTTTCGGAGATTATCGCGGCGCGGCCATAACCGACTGCATACGGCTGGGTCGCACGACGGGGACGACAGGCAAGCCTTCAAGCCTGCTCTGGACGAAGAAGGATTATGAGATCGACGCGGAGATCTCCGCCCGGTCGATGTATCGCTGCGGGATAAGGCCGGGGATGAAGCTCACTAACACACATCCGGGCGGGCTCTACGCGGGCGCCGACCGCCTCGGGTCAGTGGTCGAGATGGCAGGCATTATGAACGTGCCGATGGGGCCTCCGCTGAGCGATGACATTGTCAAAGACCACCTCGCGCTGTGGAATAAGATCAAGCCGGAAGTCTATGTCCTGTTCGGCCCCGTCGTGCTCCGCTATCACGAGGCCGCGCTAAAGCTCGGCTATGACCCGCATAAAGATGTCGGGATGGACATCCTGCTCATAGGCGAAGCGGCCTGCGCGTATGAGACGACCCGCAAGAAGTACGAACGATTCTTCGACTGCGAGATACACAACCTCAACGGCTCGCTCGAAATCGGGGTCATCATGGCGACCGACTGCAAGGTGCACCAGGGGATGCACGCGCCCGAAGACTATGTGGTGCTTGAGGTGATAGACCCCGACACGAACGAGCCGACCCCCGCGGGCGAGCGCGGCTATCTGACTCTTACCACCTTCGACCGGGATAACATAGTCGTCCGTTATAACCTGGAAGACCTTGTGAGCGTTAACCCCGACCCCTGTCCGTGCGGCGAGACGCACACGCGATTCTACTGGCACGGTCGCCGTCAGGAAGTGGTCAACGTATCCGGAAAAGAGATACTGCCCGTCGATGTCATGGTCGCGCTCAACGAGATCGCGGAGCTTGGCGACCGCCCGGTCGAATTCCAGATGGAGCGATGGGGCAAGACTCAGGACCGCCTCAAGGTGAATCTCGAATATGACCCGGCCAAGGTCGATGATACGTCTCGGTTCCGCGAGAAGATCAAAGACCATTTCCGCAGCAAGCTCGGCATAGAGACGGAGCCGGAGCTTGTCGACACGGCGGTCTATCGCAGCACCTATAAACCTATGCGCGTCATCGATGTCCCGAAAGAATAAACGGACCTGATGGGAGGAGACCAAATATGGAAGGAGCAAGAGCGATGGAGCATGGCGGCGCAGAGATGCTCGAAAAGCTGAAGGCGCAGATTGCTCACAACTACACCGTCCCTTTTTACCGGAAGCGGATGGACGAGTGGGGGATCAAGCCGGAGGAGATCCGCAGCTTTGATGACTTTCGGCGGATACCCTTTATGAAGCGCGAGGACCAGGTCGCAAGCCTTGACGAGGACCCGCCGCTCGGAAGCATGTGGGACCCGGACACCGTGCTGATCACGCACACGCCCGCGCCCGGAATAGGGCTCGTGACCGAGTATCACACTAAAGCCGATCTCGACGCCTGCGCCGTCGCCGT
>DASTET010000384.1:0-12378 GCA_035709445.1 Blastocatellia bacterium
GCTCGCACTGGCGGTCTCTGCGACCGCGACCGGTCTTTCGCAGAAACAGCTCTCCCCGTCAGAGGTACTTCAGGCGACCGCCGCCAACGGGCAGAAGACGCTCGAAGCATTGCGAGGCTATACCTACTATGCCGAGCTTACGCTCGAAACCGTCAGCCCCGCCGATACGATAACGGGCAAATATTACAGTTTCTCGCATATATCCTTCGACAGCCAGGGAAACCGCCAGGAGAAGGTCTTCGAGAACAAATCTACGCTTCCGAAGGATGTCCACATCGGCACCAACTCCGTCAACAACATGACGCGCGTCTATCAGTTCATCATCACCCCCGAAACGCTCGCGCAGTACGAGATCAACTACGTTGGCCGGGAGCGCATCGACGAGCTGAACACCTACGTCTTCGATGTCCGGCCTCGCGTGAAGATGCCGAACCCGGAAAAGAGCGATGAGCGTTTCCTGAGGGGCCGCGTGTGGATCGATGACCAGGATCTTCAAGTCGTCAAGGTCGCCGGCGAAGCGGTCCCCGAACAGGGCGATCATCGCACGCCGAAGTTCGAAACCTATTTTCAGAACTATGACAGGTTCTGGTTCCCTGCTTACATGTCTGCCGACGACGATGTGCGCGTAGGCCGCCGCCGCACGCGGGTCATAGCCAGGGTTCGATTCACAAGCTACAAGAAGGCGGGCGGGTAGGCGTCCGCGCTTCGCACGATTTGTCGAATGGGAGAAGCACGGATCATTGCAAGCGCTAAGGCTCAGAAAGAGTCGCATAGGCCCTCGCCGGGTGCGAGAAGGCACAGCATTCTTGAATCCAGGAGTGCGCGGCTTGCCAGCGCGGGGCTCGTGTTTGTCTTATCGCTTGCGCTTTACACCGCCACGCTCGCTCCTACCGTAACGCTGATCGATAGCGGCGAGCTTATCGCCGCAGCCGAGGAGCCAGGGGTAGCCCACCCGCCGGGATTCCCTTTATACACACTGCTCGCTCATCTTGCGACGCTTGTTCCGCTCGGCAGCATGGCCGAGAGAGTGAACTTCGCATCGGCCCTGTTCGCCTCGCTCGCGGCAGCAGTGCTTACGCTCACGGTCCACGAAGCTATGATCGCACGCTCGCTGCTGCGACAGGCCGCGCGAAAGCGGGAAAAGAAGAGAGACCGGAAAGGCAAACCTCAAAAGTCAGATTCTTATGAAACGTTCGATCAAGATTCCCACGCCTGGCTTAATGCCCTGCTTCCGCTCCTGCCCGGCACGATTGCGGGGCTTCTCGTCGCAGGCTCGCGCACGCTCTGGTCCTATGCGACCATCGCAGAAGTCTACACGCTGAACACGCTGCTGATATTCGTGGTCTTCTACCTTATGCTGCGGTGGCGTCGGGAGCGGCTTCAATCGAAACAAAACGACCGGGCCTTTTATACTGCCGCATTCATCTTCGGGCTCGCGCTCGGGGTTCATCACGTTACCGTAGGGCTTATGCTCCCGGCGCTGGCCGCGCTTGCTTTCTCGATAGAAGGCTGGCAGTTCTTCAAGAGCAGGCGTTTGCTCTACGCCGCGCTTTTGTCGCTTGCCGGACTTTCGATTTACATGTATCTACCGATTGCGGCGGCGAGCTCGCCGCTTGTGAACTGGGGTGATCCTCGAACATTTGAGCGGTTCTGGTGGCACGTTACGGGCAGGCAGTACCAGGACTTCCTTTCGTTCTCGCTTGAGAGGGTCTTCAATCAATTCGGACAGTTCATAACGTTCATCGGTCGGGAGTTCGGCCCGTGGTGGCTTCCGCTCACGCTGTTTGTGGCAGCAGCGGGCTTTTATGCGATCTTTCGCCGGGACAGGCCGCTCTTCTGGTTTCTCGCGCTGGTCGTTCTCTTCGATCTCGCATACGCGCTGAACTACGAGATAGCCGAAGACAAAGACGCATATTATCTGCCCGCGTTCCTGGCGATGGCCGTCGGGGCCGGGGCGGGCGCCGAGTGGCTGATCGCTCGCGCAAGCACGCTCCGCGTGCACCGCGCAGCCACGGCGGCGCTGCTTCTTGCGCTTCCCGCGATCTCTATTGCATCGAGCCTGCCGTTTAACGACCGCAGCCGGTACTTTATCGCCGAAGATTACGTAGAGAATATCCTGAGCACCATCGAGCCGCGCGGGATGCTGCTCACGCTCGACTGGCAGGTCTATTCTCCGATGATGTACTTTCGCATAATAGAGAAGCGTCGGCCCGATGTGACGGTAATCGATGTCAATCACCTGCGCCGCTCCTGGTACTACGGCTATCTTCGCCGCGCGTACCCGGAGCTGATCGAAAAGAACCGGGAGAGGGTCGAAGCGTTTCTCGAAGACTTGAACAACTGGGAGCATAACCCCGACCTCTATCAGCGAGACCTCTCGCTCAACCAGCGAATCAACGTTCGCTTTTACGATATGATTCGCTCGTTCATAGCAAGCCATGCGGACGCGGCCCCCGTCTATATGACACAGGAGCTTGCGACAAACACCGAGCACCGCGACGCGGAGCTGACACGCTCGCTTGCCTCTCTGTATCAGTTTGTCCCGCAGGGTCTGGTCTTCGAGCTGGCTAAGGGCCGGGAGTACAGAGAGCCTGCCGAGCCGGAGTTAAAGATGAGTGGGCTTTTCGACGGCTCGTTGAGATTCGAGAAAGACGACGTGGTAAGGATAAAGGTGATTCCGGTCTATATAAGCATGCTCGCGAATCGCGGTCTATATCTCGCCGCGAACAATCGTCACGACCGCGCAATCGAATACTTCAACCAGTCGCTCGCGCTCGATCCCGACTACACACCTGCGAGGCAGGCGCTAAACGAAAGCCTCAAAGCGATGCGAAACGCGCAGCCGGCAAAATGGCAATGACCCGGCTTGCCTCTCCGCAGTTAAGGCTGATAGGCTCAAGTACGCTCATTATCTATTCAACGGTTGGGATCAAACATGAAATCGTGTCCGCAATGTGGAAAGAAGTACGACGATCATTTTAAAGTATGCCCTCACGACGGGGTCGCTCTAGTGCAGGCCGCGCCCGCAGACTCTGATCCTATGATAGGCAAGCTGCTGGCCGGGCGATTCCGGTTGACCGAGAAGCTCGGCCAGGGCGGGATGGGGACCGTCTATAAAGCGGTGCATACGGAGATGGACCGCACCTGCGCCATCAAGCTGCTGCTTGCGTCGGCTGAAGACAGCGAAGCCGCCATCGCTCGATTCAAGCGCGAGGCCAGGATGGCCAGCCGCATAGAAAATCCTCACGCTGTGACGATCTATGACTTCGGACAGGCCGAAGGCGGCTTGCTCTATCTCGCGATGGAGTTCATCGATGGCCGCTCGCTCTCACAGATACTCGCAAAAGAGTGGCCGCTCGGAGTCGAGCGCGTTGTCCACATAACGGCCCAGATCGCAGAGGCGCTCTCGGCGGCGCACTCTCTCGGAATAGTCCATCGCGACCTCAAACCCGATAACATAATGATTACATCGAGGAGCGGCGAAGCCGAGTATGTCAAGGTGCTCGATTTCGGCATCGCCAAGTCGCTCGTCGAGAGCGAGGCCGACAAAGTGACCCGGACGGGGTTCGTGCTAGGCACACCTTTTTACATGTCGCCCGAACAGATAGCCGGCGAAAACATAGACGCGAGGACCGACATTTACAGCCTGGCCTTGATCGTCTATGAGATGTTCAGCGGTCGCCTGCCGTTTGAGGGCGACAACACGCAGGCGATAATGTTCAAGCGGGTGATGTCTACCCCTATCCCGCTAAAAGCCGTCGCGCCGTCGGTCGACGAAGCCATCGAGCGGGCGGTGATGGACGGGCTCGCGCGCAATCCGGCAGACAGGCCGGGGACCGCGACAGACTTCGCAGCCATGCTGAGCGCCGCCGCAAGGGTAGTCACACGTAAAATGGGCTTGCGAGCGACTGACCCGATTTCAGCGCATTCGTCCGACTTGAAGACCACGCCCATACACGAGCGCGAAACCATTGTGACCGAGCAGGAGTTGGGAGCGGGCCCCGGCCCGGCTGCGCCTCCGGCCCAGAGATTCACAACACAGCCAGCCCCGCCGCACGAAGCCGGACAAAATATCCCTGTGCAGAATGCGCGCATGGGTCAGGGTCAGGCGGCTGCGCCGCAATACCCTCCGCCCACTCGAATGGCTCCCGGCGGTATGGCGCCCGGCGGTTTCGCTCAACCGGCAGCGCGGCCAGCCTCTTCAAACAAGGCCTTTATTCTCGTTGCGGCGGGAGCAGTTCTTCTCCTCGTTCTGGCTGCGACAGGGTATTTTATCTTCTCTCCTTCAGTTCAAGAGCAGACCCCGGCGGACCAGACGGCGCAGCTCGAAAAGGCGACGCCGGCCCCGGCGGAGACACCTGCCACTACTACGAAACCGCCCGACCGGCAAGCCGACGATTATTATGCTCAGGGGAAGAAACACCAGGAGCAGGCTGCCCTGCTTGCAAACGTCGGATCGAAGAACGATTCCGCGGAAGAGAATAAAAAGGCAATCGAACAGTATGGCCAGGCGATTGCGATCAAGCCGAAGTTTCCGGAAGCTCGCGAAAACCTCGCCGTGGCGCTTTACAATCTGGGGCAGGTCGAAGCCTCTGCCGAGCAGTATCGTGTGGCCATCGATCAGTACACGGAGCTTTACCAGAAACCGACCGGGCAGGTCTATACCAACTACGCGCTGGCGCTCTTCGATCTGAAGCGATACCGCGAAGCGGCCGACGCATTTGGCCGGGCGGCTGAGATAGATCCCGGAGACTATGACCTGCAAGCCTATCGCGGGTTCGCGCTCCAGAACGCGGGCGACGAGACCGGCGCAAGGGAGGCTTACCAGAGATACCTTAGAGACGCGCCCGCAGGCCAGTTTGCCGAAATCGTCAGGCAGATACTCGCGGGCCGCGCCCGTCCGCCCGCAGACAGCGGCAATAATTGACCGCGCGGCGCGGTTGCGACAGATCGCAAACGATCACCTTCTTCGCGCGGGCCTTTGATAGAAGCAGATTTTTGATGTGACTTTCGCCGGGCAGTTCCTCGGCACGATCAGCACGACCTGGCAGACGCGCACGCGGTTTCTCACTCTTCTGCGAATCGTGTACATCTGGCGGCGCGGCACGCATTCCGGCCCGCGATTCCACTCGGGCCGCCTGAGCAGAATTCGCTCGTCGCTTTGGCTGACGGGTTGCGAGATGCGCTTGCCCCGGTGCGTGAGATAGGTATCGACTATGCGCGCCTGCCGGAGCCTTATCCGGACCTGGATGACGCCCGGATAGAGTTTGGCCGCCTCGCCGGTGAAGACCTCCGACCCACGGAAGTTTCCCAGCATGAAATCGCCGTCCGTCGACTCGCCGAACTTAAAATCGGACAGATTGTAGTTCACGATCTCTTTCACCTCGACGCTGTCTCGTCCGTCGAGCGACTGGTTGACGACCTCGCTCTGCGCGGCGGCCCCGGCAGAGATGAAGTGGGCGATAAAAAGACATCCAATCAGGGCTTTCACCATCGACGATCTCACCTGTTGAATTGCGCGGGGCGCAGTTTCAATGTGACCTTTGCGACGGGCTGGCCTGCGAGATCTGCTTGAATCGGCGTCACCGCAGGAGTCGTCTTCACGGGCTTACGCGGCGGCGCTTTTGCGACGGGCGCGCGACGGGGCCTCGCCTTTTCGGCCACGGCTTCGACTTCGATGACGTTCTCCGAGTAAGCGACGACCGGCGTCTTGAAAGACGCGCCTCCGACGGAGAAGGTCTGCCCGTTTAACCATTCAAAAAGATCGAGGTCGTCCATCCCGGTTTCGAGCTTGAATCGCGAAGCGCCTTCGGTCATCCCCACGCCCGGAGCCGCGCTCGTGCCCGATCGCTCGAGCCGCGCGATTATCGCCTGGATGAGCGGCGCAGAAGCGCCGTAGACGACAAGCGTCTTCTCTTCGCGCAGTTTTGGCGTGTTGTATATGACATCGCTATCGGAATAGATAGCTTCATAGAGCTGGCCTATAGAGAGTCTCGCAATCACGGGCGCAACGCTGTCGAGCGCGCGGTCGAAGGCGAGCATTGCCGAGGAGCCGCTGCCACGCTCGCTCACGACCGATTCACCGAGCACAAGCCCGCCGTTGGGCCTCAGGATCGTGTATATGAAATTGGCATCCGAGATGAACCCGCCCTGGCTGAAGGGCCTTGTGTCGACTTCGGCGTCGATGTAGATCAGATAGTCCGCGCCGTATTGCGTCGCGTGTCTGACGAGCGCCTTGCGCTCGGCGTCGCCGGGGGCACCCTTGATCTTTACATCGACGACACTGCTCGCGCCCTCGACGGCGACAGGGCGAAGTCCTGCCTGCTTGATGCGATCGAACATGAGAGCGCGCAGAGTCTTCGCCGCTTTCGGGTCCTCAAAACGCGACGACGGCAACACCATTACCTTTGGGGCGTCCTTGCCGAAACTGAGCACCCTGTTCTGAACGAGCGCCGTGATCATAAGCGGCAGATCGACTTCGCCTTCGACCGTCAGCGTCACCTGCGTTTCGTCCTCGCTGGTCCGCTCGCTTATCACGTTGAATGATGTGAGGTACTGGTCAGGCGGATCGAGCGCAATATCTATCTCTTCCGAGAGCTTGCTGGTTATCTCGGACGAGAACTTCTCGGCCAGAAAATCGCGCAGAAATTGCTTACGCGCTTCTTTGGCTGCGACCATCGATGAAGCTTTTCGGGTGGCGCGATTATAAGGGAACGTGTAGCGTTTGCGCAGGGTCTCTGCCTGCGCCTCAACCGCTGTTGCGGCAAGCAGGACGAACAGCGATACGCCGAGCGCGAATAGTCTTTTCACTTCTCCCCCGATTCAGGGGTCAGAGGTCGGGGGTCGGGGGTCAGGGTTTGTTGCTTGATCATCACCATTTTGGTGATTAACGGTTCAGCATTCAGAAAACTGATGGCCAACAAGCCCTGACCCCTGACTCCCGAACCCTGCCCCCTACTTGATCTGCCTGACGGCGTAGTTGACTTTAATACGGTCGAGCCTGGGCTGAGGGTCTGGGCTGCCGTTCTCGTCGTAGGTTTCGACGACTGTCGTCCAGGAGAGCTTGGGCTCGACCTGCGCCACGCGGAGCCGCGCAAATTTCGTGGTCACGTAAGAGAGCACCTCGCCGGCTGCGTTCTTTATCGGCTCGTCTTCGGAATAGACTTCGAATTCTTGACCGACCTGAATCGATTGCTCGCTTCCGAGGTCTATGGCGACGCGACCGCCTCGAACGAAGACGACCAGCCCGCCGACAGGCACAGAAAGTCCGACTTCGCTTGTGAACTTCGACGCGATAGTCTCCATGGCCTCTCTGTACCCGTCGCGCTCTATGTCGCTATCACTTTGCGATTTGGCTATAGAGCCTTTGCTCGTTTTCTCATCATACGACTTCGAGAGCTTGACGACGCCCGTCTCGGCATCGATCATCTGAATCTGGACTTTAGATTTCACCTCGGCAGATATCTCGTCTCCGGCCCTTATGCCCCCGCGATTGAGTAAGCCGCCAAGCCCGCCCGTCTTTGGCACGGTGCGCTTGGAGGTCGATACATCAATGGCATTGCCGATTATGATATAGCGGGCCGAAAGCAGCTTTCCTACTCTTGTGGCCTGCTTCGGGTCGACGAGGTCCGAGTTGTTGAATCCCTGTTCCGACAGCAGTTTGTCTCGCTGTGCCGCGGTTATCAGCTCGAATCGCCCGCTCTGTGTGAGTGCGTCTTCGAGCGCCGCGGCCGTTATACCGGCGGTCCAGTTCTTATCGCTCGATGCGGCGGCAAGCACGACTACGCGCGGCTTACCCCCCTGTCCAGTGTTCGACTCCCCGCTGCGTCGCTGGGAATGGCCTGGTATTGATAAGGAAAGGATCGTTGTCATTGCAAGCGCCAATACTGGAATCCTGGTTTTAACCATCCTAATTGAACCTCCACTTCTAAACTTCCCGTTTCGCAGGTACTGGTACGTAAATAATAACGCCGTGGGTCACAAGATCAGACGAGCCGAAGAAGAAGAAATAGCTTGAGTTGCCCTTTGAAACTGTCATCGATTGTAGCTCTTATACCCTTTGCAGCGCTGCTAAAACTTCCAATTGACTATATTTCACGAGGTAGCACGTGTCAACATGCGTGCAATACGCAATCGATTCGCCCGTCGGATGGCGCGAGCGCCTTCTCAACCCGGACAGGCTTCAACTATAATGAAGCCAATCGAGAGAAGGCTATGTTACAAGACGACGGAAGCAACCTGTTAGCGGTAAACTCGCTCACCCCAATGGAGATTTACCTGGAGATGGCGAAACGGCTCGACCAGGGCGCGCGCGCCGCTATGGCTACGATCATAAAGACGAAAGGATCGACCCCTCAACAGCTCGGCGCAAAGATGGTCGTCTTCGATGACGGCTCGTTTATCGGGACTGTCGGGGGCGGGTGCGTCGAAGCGGATATATGGGCCGAGTGCCGCGAGGTTTTGCAAACTGGCCGGGGCGGAATATTCCATTTCAACCTCGGCGGCGACTATGAAGATGCGGAAGCAATGGTCTGCGGAGGGCAGATGGATGTGCTGATAGAACCCTGGTCTTATTAAGAAGTCAGAATCCAGAAGCCAGAATCCAGAATGTGGCTTAGGATGATTCTGATTACTCCTAAATGGCGTCAATCGAGGGATGAGGCGAAAGGTTCTGGCTTCTAACTTCTGGATTCTGACTTCTGACTTCTGCTTTTTTGCTACCAGCTGCTCAAGTTCGCTCCAACACTGTAGATTTAGTCTCTGCTGTCTGAAAACTGAATAATGATTCAGTTTATCTCGTTGTCGTTGCTCAGGTATGTGCTAAACTCTATCTTCTATGTCTGGTCACCGAGTGCTGATAGTCGATGATGAAGAGCCCGCTCGTCAGGGACTTAGCGAACTTGTGGCGAGCTGGGGTTATGAGACGGCGACAGCTGCCGACGGGCGCGACGCGCTCGACCGCATGGATTCTTTCGTTCCGCTGGTCGTCATCACAGATGTCGTCATGCCGCATCTGGATGGTTTTCAACTGCTCACGCGAATAAGACAGGACAGCCCCGACATCGCAGTGATACTTCTGACCGGCCAGGGCTCGGTCGACGCGGCGATCCGTTCGGTCAAAGATGAAGGCGCATTCTACTACTTTGAAAAGCCGATAGACATGCGTCGCCTTCAGCTAGTGCTCAAGAAGGCCGCCGAGTTCAGCAGCGCCCGGCGCGAGAACGAGCTTCTTCGACGCCAGCTCCGTCATTACGGCGCGTTCGGAGATATGGTTGGCAGCTCCGAGGCTATGCGCGAGGTCTATACCATGATCGAGCAGGTTGCTCCATCAGCGGTGTCTGTGCTTGTGACGGGCGAATCCGGGACCGGAAAAGAGATGGTCGCGCGCACGATTCACAAGCTCAGCCCGAGAGGCAACCAGCCTTTCATCGCGATCAACTGCGCCGCCGTGCCCGAATCGTTGATGGAAAGCGAGCTGTTCGGCCACGAAAAGGGAGCATTCACAGGGGCGGCAATCCGAAGAATTGGCTGCTTCGAGCTTGCCAATAACGGCACGCTTCTCCTCGACGAGATAGCCGAGATGCCTTTCCTGCTTCAGGCAAAGCTCCTCAGAGTGCTTGAGGACAAGCGGGTGCGCCGCCTCGGCTCGACGCGCGAGACCGCAGTCGATGTCCGGGTGATAGCTGCGACAAACAAAGATCCTCAGAAGGCGGTCGTCGACGGCATATTACGCGAGGACTTGCTGTACCGCCTCAACGTCATTACAATCAAACTGCCCCCGCTGCGCGATCACCGGGATGATATCCCGTTGCTCGTTCAGCATATGATCGATGAGATGAGCCGGCGTCATAACAAGACAGCACGGCTTATATCGACCGAGGCGATGGAGGTCTTGCTCGACTATCACTGGCCCGGCAACATCCGCGAGCTTCGAAATGTTATCGAGCGCGCGGTCGTCATTTGCGAAGGCGAACAGATAGAAAAGCGCCACCTGCCCGCCCACATCACAGGCCAGCAACCCTCACCTACAGCAGACGCCGTGATGATACCTATTGGCATGCCGCTCGAAGAGGTCGAGCGACGGGTGATCTTGAGCACGCTCGCGCGCAGCGATTACAACAAGACCAGGACTGCGGAGACGCTTCGCATAAGTCTCAAGACGCTCCATAACAAATTAAAGGCGTACCGCGAAGCGGGCGAAGAGCAGATGGAATAGAGCGATCGCGGGACATCGCGGGTCTTCGGACGATAATTGATTACTGAGATGGCAGTCACGGCAACAGCGGGCAAACAATTAGCCCAGGAAGATGTGAGAGTGACCGAAGCGACGAGGCCCTCGCGGATGTCGCTCTGGCCGAGGTTCGGCGTTCGCGCGCGGCAGATCGCGCTGCTCACCCTGCTGGTCGCGATTGTCGTCGTCGTCACGACAGTGGCCAACATAGCTTACCTGACAGGGGTCATCATCAACCGCGCCGAAGAGCAGGCCCACCAGCTTACCAGCCAGCTCGATTATGCCATACAGCAGGAATTGACTCACGAAGTCGCGATAGACGAGCTGAATCCTTACGCGGTGCTCGCAAGAGAACACTCGGGCGTACGCGGGCTGATGGAGTCTATTATCGTTACCTCGCGCCCGATCACTTATCTTTACGTCAGCAACGTGAGCGGCAAGATAATAACCGATAAGACCGGCAAGTTCGAGCTTGCGGCGAACCGGCATATGATCGGCGAGGTCCCCACGAACCGGCCCGAGCTGAGCCAGCTAGCCGACAAGAGCGCCTACGTACAGCTCTTCCAGATCTTTTTCGGCGAACCCGTCTATGAGTACCGCAAACGCATCTCGGATGAAGCGCTCGTTCAGGGCACGGTTCACATAGGCATATCGGCATCTGTCGTGCGCGGGCAATTGCAATCGCCGATCCTCACAAACATGGTCATAGGGTTTCTCGCTATCCTCGGCGCGGCGGTCGTGGCTATAAGCTCTGCCAACCTGTTGCTCCGCCCGCTCGAAGCGATATCGAGCAGCATAGACAGTCTGGGGATGGGGGCGCCTGCTGAGATCAAGCCCGCAGGACTGCCGCACGACGAAGTGGTGACAGGAGTGACCACGCGCATAAAGCAGCTCGGAGAGCGGCTCGCGGGCGAGCGCTCCGAGCTTGAGATCATGCGAGGCCGTCTGCGACAGGTCATAAGCCATCTCGAAGAACGGCTGGTGCTGATAAACCGCGAGGGGCGAGTGATCCTGACGAGCCCCGACGCCGAGCAGATTCTCGGTTTGAACGAGATGGAGATCACAGGGCTTCCCATCGATGAGACGCTCGGAATGGCTCATCCGCTCGTAGAGCTTGTCGAGCGCGCTTTCGCCGAGCGCAGGAGCGTCGCCCGCACCACGATACGCGTCCCCGGCAGCGTCGGCCCCCGGCAGCTTCTCGCCTCGGTCCAGTACATCGAAGATGCGGGAGAGCCGGTGGGGGCGCTCATCAGTCTCCGGGATTACGAATCATTTCAGCGGTTCGAATCGCAATGGGACCTGTCGAAAAAACTCGCCGATCTTGGCCGCATCACGAGCGGGATAGCGCACGAGGTAAAGAACCCGCTCAACGCGATGGTCATACACCTTGAGATACTGCGGTCGAAGCTCGAATCGGGCGCGGGCGATCCGACGCCGCAGATAGAGATTCTCGATTCCGAGATCAAACGTCTCGACCGCGTGGTGGCTACATTTCTGAATTTCACCCGCCCGGTTGAAATGAGAATGCAGCCGCTCGATCTGAACACGATAGTAAGCCAGGTCGTCGCGCTCGCTTCGACCGAAGCGAACGAGCGCGGCGTGACCGTCAATCGTGAGCTTGCCGACGAGCCGCTTATAATCAAAGGCGACTCGGACCTGCTCAAACAGGCGCTGCTCAATATCATCATCAACGGGTGCCAGTCGATGCCCGAAGGCGGGCCGCTCAGGGTGATCACACAACGCGGGGCCGACGGCTCGGCGACTATCAAGGTGAGCGACCGGGGCGTAGGCATCGCCCCCGAAGCGCGCGATAGGATATTTACCCTCTACCACACCACAAAGAAGGGCGGGACAGGGATAGGGCTTGCTCAAGCCTTTCGAGCCGTACAGCTCCATAACGGCTTCATACGATTCGAAAGCGAGGTCGGCGTAGGCACGACCTTTGAAATCGTTCTGCCTGCAATGAACTAGAAAAATTTACACACAGGACGGGATTTTTTTTCATACCGGCACACGCCTGGCCCTTCTCGAACATCTCAGCCCAGGGTTTTATGAGGATGCGGGAGCAGTGGGGCGATGCCGGAGGGGCTTAATGTCTTCGCAATCCTTTAAGTGCGCGGTCGCGGCAACTGCTGCCGCGCTGCTCT
>DASTET010000385.1:0-3863 GCA_035709445.1 Blastocatellia bacterium
AGTTCGCGTTTGAATAAGGGATGAATTCTATTATGCGGAGAAAGCGCCCAGGGCTTTCGTCACCGCCGCGAAGTTAAGAGAATATCATCTCGGGTTATAACCGACACCTGGCGCGGTGGCCCAGGCATGTGATTACAATCCACAAGGGGGATGTATATATGGGTGAAAAAAAAGAATGGAACACACCCGTTGTCACCGTTTACGGTGACATCCAAAAACTAACTCTCCAAGTTGTTAAAACCAAACAGCCGGGCCTGGGCGATGATTTTCGTGTGCCGGGCGTCTCGGATGCATAGCGACGGGTATATTAAGGTATCCGGGGGGACCGCATCGGCTTTTAAGTGCGGCTCCCTTCGATGTCTCTAAGATGTCAGCTATGTTTACGAGAGCTGTTAAATACTCCAGCTTCATCTTCGATCCCGGTTGGCTATGCCAGCGGCGATCGAAGATGAAGCTATTTTAAAACCTCCGGGAGTCAGCATGTTTTCATATTCCGCGTATGGGTTGACTATAGAATCAGAGCTTGACTTGCCTGAGCTGAGCCCCGGTCTGGAAGGCGCGCCGGACGTAGTTATACGCGAAGGTCGAATCGACAGCTTTGAACCGAACATCGAAGACCGAAAGCATCGTGCCGAAATAGACGACATACGTTTTTCTTACGACGAGGCGGGCAGGTTCAGGGTAGAGCGCGGCAGCGAGATCATTATCGACCCTGCGCCCGGCGCAGACCCCCGCTTTTTACGAGTCTGCCTGCTCGGGCCGGTGCTGGCCGCTTTGCTGCACCAGAGAGGGCTGCTCGTCCTGCACGGTAGCGCGATCACTATAGACGGACTTGCAATCGCCTTCCTGGGCGGCAAAGGCTGGGGCAAATCGACTCTGGCCGCATACATGCAAAGTCGCGGGCATGGGTTCCTGACCGACGACGTGGTCGCTGTGAAAGCCGATTATACGGATGCTGTTCAATTGATACCGGGTTTCCCTCACCTCAAGCTGTGGCCCAGTTCAGTTGACTTTCTTGGAATGGACCTGGAAAAGATGTCCCGGGTGCATCCCGGTCTGGACAAGCGGGGGCACAGGCTCGATCGCGAACTCTCGATGCAGCCGCTCGCCGTCAGCTCCATCTACGTGCTCGACATCGGAGAGGAAGAAGAGATCGAGCGCATCGAGCCGAGGGAAGCATTAATAGAGCTGGTGCGCCATACATATCTTGCCAGATATCTCGAGCCGACGGGGACGACTGCCATGCACTTGCGCCAGTGCAGCAAGGTTGTAAGCTCTGTGCCCATCTACAATTTGAAGAGACTTCCCTCTCTGCTCAGGCTCCCTGAGATAGCGAGGCTGCTGGAAGATCATATTGCTCAGCCGGTTAATGGTACAAAAGAGATGGACGGGATTAACAGGATTGAAAGAAAAGATAAAGTCTCCTGTCAATCCTGTTAATCCTGTCCGTATAAGAATCCTGAGACGGGAGACGATCTGGCCCCCAATTACGCTCACTACTTTACTGATCAGATAAACAATATGGCCACTCGGTTAGTATCGCCTGTTGATTCAAGCAATCAATCGGACCCTGAAGCTCGCATCAAACAGTACCCGGTCAGCTTCTGGCGGGAGGCTACCTTCCTGCCGCTCGATCAGCCCTCAAAAAGCGATGCCCTCCTGGATGAAGTCTGTAGATACCATCAGGCCGCTTTTTTGGCCTTCAATCTGAAATTATCGGCTACCGAACCGGAGCTGTGCGAACGGACGGGGATTTCCGCCTGCTTTGAAAAGTTCAAGATGATGGCCCCGGACGAGAGGCGACGGCTTATAGAGTATCCGCCTTTTCTCATCTGGCTGAAGCAGGTCCGGCAGCGCTACGCATACGGGAATGACCTCAATGAGAGGCTTGCGGACTTGAAGCGAGTAATGGAGTCTTTCGATAGAATCGAAAACGACCCGTCAGCCTTGACGATACCCGGAACAAGGATACGGGTCGCGCGCTTCGATGTCGACCCGTTGATTATGGAGGCGGCGCTGCCTGAGTATAGATTCCCCGACATTCGCCGCCAGCGCGAATTCGAAGAGGCGGTTGCTTATCCGCCCTCCTTCTTTCTGGACATGGTCACGCTGGCTCTTGAGAGGATCGGGCGGGCCTGGCCGCCCGCTCGCCGGGAGTTCGACAGGTTTGTCAGCCTGATCATAGACATGGTTGACGCCGATTTTACGAGCTACTCGGCCTATCATCATGTCGGGGTCATATTTGTCTCGACCGATAACAGCCCGCTGGTCGCGCTTGAGGAATACCTGATCCACGAGCTCGGACACCAGATTCTCTATAACGTTATGGAGCTTGACCCCGTAGTTATCAATGAGCCTGAGAGAATGTTCAGGCTTCCCTGGTCGGGCCAGGAGAGGGACCTCTACGGATACTTTCATGCATTTTACATTTACATTTTCATGACTCATTACCTCAAGCGGGTTGAGCGTCGCTCAAATAGAGAGCAGCGGCGGGTACGGGATCGAATCTCTCATATAATGAAGGGCCTCGATCTTGCCGCGAGCGAGCTTGAGGCGATTGATAGATTCACCCCGGCGGGCAAGCACCTGTTTGAGAACCTGAAACGAAGCGGTCTGGAGATCGAGACGACACGCAAATGAATCAGAGCGGTCTATCTACAAAGCTTCATAAAGCGCTGGCTCAGGCGGCCTGGTGGCCAAAGACGCTGAGGCTCATATGGTCGGCCGCGCCGCGCTGGACGCTTGTATGGATGATACTACTCTTCGTTCAGGGATTACTGCCCGTGGCTTCGGTCTATTTGACGAAGCTGCTCATCGACAGCCTGATGGAGGCGATAAATGCGAACGGGGCATGGGAATATGTGCGGCCCGCGCTTTCCTTGCTGCTGCTGGCTGCCGGCGTGACCCTGCTGATCGAGTTCTTGCAAAGCGCGATAGACTGGGTGCGCACGGCCCAGTCGGAATTCATTCAGGATTACATAAAGGGCTTGATACACGAGAAGTCCGCCGGGCTGGACCTGTCATTTTATGAATCGGCGGAGTACCACGATTGCCTCCACCAGGCGCACAGCGAAGCGGGAAGCCGACCGCTCGCGCTGCTAGAAAACGGCGGCAGCCTCTTGCAGAACTGCGTTACGCTGCTCGCCATGGCCGTGGTGCTCGTATCCTATAGCCCCTGGCTGCCACTCATCCTGCTCGTCAGCACCTTCCCTGCATTTTATGTCGTGCTGCGTTTCGACAGGCTCTACCACAAATGGTGGCAGCGGACGACTGCCGACCGGCGATGGGCGCTCTATTATGACGCGATGCTTACGCACAGCGAGGCTGCGGCCGAAGTCCGGTTGTTCGGGCTTGCGAATCATTTTCGCTCCGCATACCAGTCACTTCGCAGGAGGCTGCGCAGCGAGCGATTGGCGCAGATGCGAAAACAGAGTCTGGCAAAGCTTGGTGCAAGCAGCGCGGCGCTTCTGGTCTCCGGCATCACTATGGCGTGGATGGCGTGGAGGACCCTACACGGGGCGGCGACGCTTGGCGACCTGGCCCTCTTCTATCAGGCATTCAACCGGGGGCAGGGAATTATGCGGTCCCTGCTCGGCAACATAGGGCAGATACTCACGAGCAGCCTCTATCTGGGAAATCTCTTCAGCTTCCTGGAATTGAGATCGCGGGTCCTGGACCCTGCCGAACCGGTCCCGGTCCCGGCTCAGCTCAAAAGCGGCATAGAGTTCAGCCAGGTCACATTCCGCTACCCCGGCAGCAGTAAAGCCGTTTTCGAGGAGTTCGACCTCTTCATCCCCGCCGGCAAAGTGGTGGCAATCGTCGGGCCAAACGGCGCAGGCAAGACTACGCTGTTCAAGCTGCTT
>DASTET010000386.1:0-2036 GCA_035709445.1 Blastocatellia bacterium
GAGCAAATCTGGTTCGGGATGGGCGATTGGATGTCGCTCTCATCATCAAGGTAGCACTTACGAATCCACATAACAGTTCCTCTTTCTGCTCGTTTATAAGCCTAAAATTATGCCGCAGAGGCGGCAGTCTCGCTGCGCCTCTGCGGCGATAATCATACAGCCCTCAGACAGGGCCGCCACTGTAGATTAGAAGCGGAAATAAGCTCCGACCTGGAAGGCACGCGGCCCGCCCGTCCCGAAGCTCTGGCCTACGCGTCCGGTCTTCTGACCGAAGCTCGACCCTATTGTCGTGCCGTCAATATCGATATTCGCGTTGTTGAAGACGTTGAAGACCTCGACCAGCGCCTGGATCGAATAGTTCTCTTTGATCCTGAAGCTCTTCGAGACGCGTATATCGTGCGCCTGGAAATTGTCGGGGAAGAAGAATTCTCTCGGCAGAGTCAGCGTCGGGATTATCGTCCCGTGCGCGTCGGGCGTCCCGGCAAACGTGGCGTTGAACTCGTTGACCAGCCGCCTGAGATCGTCCTCGTCCGTGCCGCGATTAAGATCATTGATATCAAGACCCGGCAGCGTGTCGCCGAACGTCCCGTCGCCGTTGAGGTCGACGTTGGACGATACGCGCGCGTTGAACGGGGGCTTGCTTCGAAGCACGCTTATCAGCGACGCCTGGAACCCGTAAGGCAGATCGACTATGCCGCTGAAGGTGAAGCTGTGGCGAGCATCCCCGCCGAGATCGCCCTTGAACTCGAACCAGTTTTCGAGGTTCTCGCCCGTGAAGTAACCGGTCAGGTTCGAGAGCGCGTAAGAGCCTGTGAACTGGAAGCGATTCGAGAACCGCTTGTCGAGCTTGACGAGCAGAGCCTTGTAGAGCGCCCTGTTCCCGCTCTGTATGAAGCTTATCGGACCGTTCGAGCATGCCACGGTCGGGTCTATAGCCTCGGCAGAGGAGCATCTGCGGATCACAGGCCCGCCCCTTGCCACGGCGCGATTGAAGAGGTTGTAGTCGTTGTTGACGATGCCGGTGTGACGGCTCTGCCGGGCGACGAAGTCCGCCTGTATCGTCATGTTGTGCGGCAACTGGCGCTGCACGCCTATATTGTAGTGAATCGTGTAAGGCGATACGTTGCCGGGATCGAGCAGGTCCGTTCCCGTCTTGAAGAACTCGATGCCCGTGATGCCCGCGGCCCCGAGAGCCTGGAGCTGGCTGAGAACAATCTGGTTCTGCGCGGCTATGGCATCGAGGAAGTCCTGGCCGGTGAACTTGGTCGGGATCGTCGTGAAATTAAGCGGCGTGCCGATGGCCGGGTTGATCAGGCTCAGCGGCGGAGGCAGAGGCGGAAGCGGGGTGAACTGTTTCGTGTTGCGATAGAACGCGCCGGTAAGCTGCACGCGCCCGTCGCCCACGGGGTTTAAAAGCGCTCGCTCGCGCAGCCGGGTCACAAATAGCGCCGTGTCGTAGTAGAGTCCCGAGCCGCCCCGGATGACCGTCTTTCCGTCGTTTTTGACATCCCAGGCAAACCCCAGCGCCGGAGCGATATTGTTCTTGTCCTTGGGCGAGGGCTCAAGGTCGCCGATCAGCGCGCGCAGTATCGCGGGCTTGGCAAGGTCGTGGTTGAACAGGTTCGTCTCATAGAGGTACGAAGCGCCGAAGTTCAAGGTGAATCCTTGCCGCACCTGCCACGAATCCTGCGCGTAGAAGCGATAGCGGTTGCTCTGTCGGGCCGTATCCTGGTTGAAAGGAGGCGGCTGTTCGGGGTTTCCCAGGCCGACTAAACCGACCGCGAGCGGAAGCTGAAGGATGTCGTTCAGTGTGAGCGGGATTGTCGGGTTTAAGAAGGCGGCCGGGATCGGGATCGTCAGCGCGGCTTTCAGAGGCGCCGGCAGCGGGGCCGCCGCGACCTGCGCGTTGACAAACGCCACCGTCGCCGGGTCGTGCAGCACTATGAGCGCGGGCTCCAGGAAGGCCCATCCGCCCTTGCCGTAGTTGTGTTCCCACTCGCCGCCGAACCGTATGCGGTGAGCGCCCTTCTGCCAGT
>DASTET010000387.1:0-3218 GCA_035709445.1 Blastocatellia bacterium
ATATTGCGCAATGCCGCTCTATCGCTCATCTAACTGAGCACCTCTAAAGAGAATTTTAACCGCAGAGGCACGCAGAGGAAATCTATCCTCTACGTGCCTCTGCGGTTATTACGACCTTGATCGATTAGAGTCTCCATTTTATGCGACAACTAAACGGCCCTGTCTGCCCAAATATCGGCACCGGCAGTCGGCACCTGCCAAAATGTCAGCAGACAATCGCCCGCCCCTTTGACTCAAAGATCCTCTTCCACGACGCGCCAGTCTCTTTAACCTCTTTCGACCTGCGAGTTTCGCAACCAGCCGTCAACAGGAGAGCGATCTGGCAAGGCGATTGCCCAGTGCTTTGCCGTCGCAGGACAGCGACAAATTGAGAAGGAGAACCATGCGAGGTTTATATTATGACCTCTTTACACCAGACAGTAACGGTCGCCTTCAAGCAATGCCGAAATTGCGACGGTCACTTGCTTGCGCCAGACAACTTCTGCCGATGGTGCGGGGTCCGTCAAACCCGGCCCCCGGATACGGCGGCAAACAGCGCGAGCGAGTGCGAGCACAAAACCAGGCACATGCAGGATGACGCAAAGGTGGAGCTGCCGTTTTCGAGCCTGTCGCTCGACACGCTGGCGCAGAAGGTCACCGCCAAGACCGGATCGCTTCGATTGAACCGGTTAGGCGTCCTTGTGATCGCCGTGCTCGTGGCCATCCCGATGTGGCTGCTGATCATCCTGCTGTCGCCGCTTGATGCTTATGCGTCGGCCAGGGCGGTATCGAACCAGATGGGTATTCAGTAAAAGAAAAGAGAAAGACGATGTTGATGATAATCGAACAACACAGCTCGGATATGCTCCTCTTCAAGCTTGCGGGCACGCTCGCCGGGGATTGGGTGACCGAATTCAAGCGGTGCTGGATGAGCGTGAAACGCTCATCGAATGTCTCGCGCGCCATTGTTGACCTGACCGAAGTGACCTTCGTCGATGAGACCGGCAAAGAGCTTCTCGGCATGATGATGAAGGAAGGGGCCGAGCTGATAACGCGAGACGTGCTGATGAAATCGATAGTGGAAGAGATAGCTCAGGAAACATCAATGCTGTGATTTCAAGTAGAGAGGTAGATGCAATGTGCAAGATGCTTATCAAACATTTTATGGCCGGATTATTTCTGGCCCTGACACTTGCCGGACAAAGCTCCGCGCAATCGCCTGGCAGCAAGCCGCCCGTCGCGGACGAGAGCGGTTCGCCGGAAACGCAGGCGAGCATTTTGAGCGACGCCGAGAGGGTTGCGAAAGCCGAGGAGCGCGTCGAAGCGATGAGGGCGAAACTGGTCGATATACAGATGCATGAGCTTGATTTGCAGGCCCGCCTTGACGACCTGGAATTTCGGCTCTCGCCCGACAGTATTCAGCGGGCGCTTGCATTCGTGGGATCGGTTCGCCCTATGGACGAGATGCGCGAGGCCCTGCGCGTGCGGCTCGAAAGCGAGAGGGCGAGGGTGAACAAGCGGCTCGAACTCCTCGCCTCAAGCCGCGAGCGGCTCGAAGCCGCTATCAGCCGGGCTGAGGCCGAGCTTGAACGACTTCGCGAGCGATTGAGAATACCCTGATTAAAGATGGAGTGTAGAACGACAACCTATACGACGGAGACTGATATGAAACCAACAAAACGGCGCTTAAAGTTTCTGGCCATTTCAATCCTGATCTTGATAACGGGCGTTTCTGCCTGGTGGCTCTTCCTGCGCGGGCCCGATTCGCCCGAAGGGATCATAACCCTCAGCGGTCGAATAGAGAGCGATGATGCGGCTGTTGCTGCGAAGACTCAGGGGCGCATCCGCGAGATAACCGTCCGCGAAGGCGATCCGGTCAAAGCCGGGCAGGTCATCGCCGTGCTCGATGACGATCAGGTCAGGGCGCGCGAGCAGCAGGAGCGTTCGGCTGTCGAGCAGGCCGAAGCGAGGGTCCTTGAGGCCGAGCAGCAGATCAGGGTTCTCGAAGCCCAGCTCGATCAGAGCCTGCTATCTGTGACTCAGGCGCGAGCCGACGCGCAGGGGCGCGTCAGCGAGGCGCAGGCGCAGGTCGCCGCCGCCGAAGCAACGCTTGCTCAGGCCCGCGCGGGTTACGCGCAGGCGAGATATGACAAGGAGAGGTTCACCGCGCTCGCGCGCCGAGGAGTCATTTCGGAGCGTGAGAGCGTGCAATCGATAACAGCCGCCGAGTCGCAGGAGGCCGTGGTGGCAGCGGCAGAGCGTCAGGTCGAGGCTGCGCGCGGCGCGCTCGTGGCTGCTGAGGCCAATCTTGAAAACCCTGCGATTCGCGCGGCCGAGGCTGCCGCTATAGAGCAGCAGATTCGCCAGGCGCAGTCTGCCGTCGCCTCTGCTCAGGCCGAAGCCGCTCGCGCGCTGGCGCGGCTTGACGAAGCGCAGGCAGACCGCCGCGATTTGCAGATCACCGCCCCGTTTGATGGCGTGGTTGCGACTCGCGCCGCCGAGCCGGGCGAGGTCGTCTCGGCCGGGACCACCATAGTGACGCTGATAGATTTCAATAAGGTCTACCTGCGAGGCTTCATCCCCGAAGGCGAGATAGGCCACGTTCGCGTGGGCCAGCAGGCGCGAGTCTATCTGGACTCGAACCCTGACCGGCCGCTTGAGGCCGTTGTCTCGCGCATCGACCCGCAGGCGTCGTTTACGCCCGAAAACACATACTTTCGCGATGAGCGCGTGAAGCAGGTCGTAGGCGTGAAGCTTCAGCTTACCGATCCTCAAGGCTTCGCCAAGCCCGGGATGCCCGCCGACGGCGAAGTGCTTATCGCGGGCGATCAGCGGGTTGCAACAGCAAGAAGGTAGCCGGAGGGAAATTATGGGAGCGGCAATCGACATTATACGGGGCAGCCTCGATTCGGGGTATTTGCCCGTCGACTTCGAAGGGCGCGACGAGGCCCGCAGGCCTGAGGTTGCGATAAAGATTCGCCGTCTTCGAAAGAGCTACGGCCATATCGAAGCCGTGAGAGGCATCGACCTTGAGATAACGAGAGGCGAAATATTCGGGATCATCGGGCCGGACGGCGCGGGCAAGACCTCCGTGTTTCAGGTCCTCGGCGGGGTGATGGATGCGACCGAAGGCGAGGCGCTTGTCTTCGGTCGCGCCTCGCGCCAGGTGCGGGAGAAGATAGGCTACCTCACACAGGCGTTCAGCCTTTACCAGGACCTGAGCGTGGCGGAAAACCTTC
>DASTET010000388.1:0-2712 GCA_035709445.1 Blastocatellia bacterium
GCGTATTGCTCTCCGACGCGCGAAGCTATTGCGCTCAGGTCAGCCTGCGCCTGTTCTAAAGTCACGCCGGGCTTCAAACGGGCTATGACACCCTTGTTGAGGCTCCCCCTGTTACTCAACTGCTGGCCGGTCAGCCCCACAGGGGTCCACATCTCGGTTTGCGGGGGCAGGCTGAAATAGGAAGGCAGATCGAGCTGTCGAGGGAACTCGAACCCCGCAGGCATCACGCCCACGATGGTGTAGGGTATGCTGTCGAGCCTCACCTGTCTGCCCGCAACTTCCGGGTCCGCGCCGAAACGGTTCTGCCAGCAAGAGTAGCTTATGACGACAACCTGGTTGGCTCCCGGCTGGTCCTCTTCCGGCAAAAAGGCGCGACCGAGCACGGGCCGCGCTCCCATCAGATCGAAGAAGGTATGAGAGACGGCAGCGCCGCCCACCCGCTCCGGCGTTCCCATATCGGTCAGCACAAACTGCGCGGTGCTGATAATCGATACGGTCTCGAACGCCTGGCTCTGATCTCGCCAGTCCGCGAAATTGGCTGCCGACGCGGGCAGCAGGTCGAAGCCGAGCTGGAGTTGCGGGTTGTTCTGCCAGAGCATAACAAGGCGGTCAGGCTCCCTGTACGGCAGCGAGCGCAGCAACACGGCGTTGACGGCGCTGAATATCGCGGCATTGGCTCCTATCCCTAAGGCCATCGTCACTAGCGCCACTATGGTGACGCCGCGACCTCTTATCAGCATGCGAACGCCGTAGCGAATATCCTGCATCAGTGTTTCCATAATGATCCTCGGCTATGAGTAATCGGCGCGGGACAGAAGAAATGGGCAGGGTTATCCTGTTAATCCTGTCTATTTCTTCCGCAACTCGATTCAGTAACCCGTCTCTTACTACGCATGGTTTCCCGTTTGCGAGTGCAGTATTCTGAAATCCGAGTCAAGCCGTCTTGACAACCGGCAGACCGGGGTTTAGAACCAACAGAGCCGGCCCTGCCGAGGGGCCGCGACCGCAGTGGAACCAATATTCATCATCTTTTCGGAGGCTTGAATGAAACGGTTGTGCACGGCCCTTATTGCCTGTCTGGTTCTTTCCGGGCTCGGCGCGTCTTCGCACGCGCAGAAAGGCGACCAGTTAGCCGAGCGCGCGCGCAAGATACACTTCTCCTCGATAGTTCTCGATACCCATATCGACACAACGCCGAGGTTACAGACTGATTGGAAGTTCACTGAAGAGCACACCACGGGCCACGTCGATCTGCCAAGAATGAAGAAGGGCGGGCTCAATGCGCTCTTCTTTTCTATTTACATGCCGGGCACGGTGACGGGGCCGAAAGCGGTCAATGATTCGATCGAGCGCATAGCGGCTGTGCACAAGCTCGCCGAAGACATGCCTAACCAGATTGCGCTCTGTGTGACCGCCGATCAGGTGCGCCGCGCGCACAAGCAGGGAAAGATCGCTGCGCTGATGGGGATGGAAGGCGGGCATATGATCAATAACAGCCTGGCCGTGCTCAGAATGTATGCCGTGCTGGGCGTGCGCTATCTAACACTCACGCATTCGGTCAACACCGACTGGGCCGATTCATCGGGCGATCAGCCGAAACACGGCGGCCTGACCGATTTCGGCAAAGATGTAGTGAGGGAGCTGAACCGGCTCGGCGTCATCGTCGATATCTCGCACGTTTCGGACAAGACTTTCTGGGACGTGATGGAAGTGAGCCGCGCGCCGGTCATCGCTTCGCACTCTTCCTGCCGCGCGCTGTCGGGCCACTCGCGCAATATGACGGACGAGATGATAAAGGCGATGGCGAAAAGGGGAGGCGTCATCCAGATAAATTATCTCGACCAGTTCATCGACAACGACCTTTATGAATACTGGCAGAAGGCGCAACCTCTTATGCGCCAGCTCATGGAGAAATATCCCGGCAGAGAGAATGCCCAGAAGCGACGCGAAGAGGCGATAAAAGAGTTCGGGCCACCGCCGAAGGCAAGCTGGGAGCGGATAGTCGATCACATAGACCATGCGGTCAGGCTCGTCGGGACGAATCACGTTGGGCTCGGATCGGATTTTGACGGCGGGAGCATGCCTGTAGGTATGGAAGACGTAACCCATCTGCCGAAGATCACCGAGGCGCTGCTGAGAAAAGGTTATACCGAGACGGATATAAGAAAGATCCTCGGAGAAAACACGCTGCGCCTGATGTCCGAAGTGGAGCGAGTCTCTCAACAGTTAAAAACAGGCAGGTCGGCCTCTCAGCCTGCGCCCGGAAAGTAGTTGCGAGGCGGTTCGATGCGCCTGTCAGGTTTATCGAAGCCTCAGGCGTCCTTGCTGGCCAAAGGAGATAACATGAGAAAGCAGCTTTTATCGCTTCTGATCACAACGATATTTCTTTCAACTGCCATCCTTGCGCAGGGGGCGAATAGCGCCGGTCACTGGGAAGGCTCAATCGATACGCCCAACGGCCCTCTCGCCATCAGCATCGATCTGGCCCCCGGCAAAGACGGCAAGTGGGCGGGAGAGATCGGCGTCCCCTCTCAAGGCCTTTCAGGATACCCGCTGTCGAACGTCAAAGTAGAAGGCGCGAGCGTCTCTTTCGAGATGAGAGGATCGCCCGGCGTGCCTGCATTCAACGGCAAGCTCTCCGAAGACGGGAAGACGATTTCGGGCGAGATGAAGCAGGGCGGCACGACCATGCCCTTCAAGATCGAGCGCAAA
>DASTET010000389.1:0-2351 GCA_035709445.1 Blastocatellia bacterium
ACATCAGCGCGTGAAGCCCGCGCGCAACCCAGAGGGCGCGGCTTATGCCGACCGCTTTCGGGATGGAGTGCAGTCCGGCCTTGCGGTCGAAATCATAATCCTGGCACGCGTAAAGTATGTCGAACCCGGCGGTCCAGAGCATAACCGATGCGGACAAGAGAACCGGCACAATGGTGAGCTTGCCTTGAATCGCTATCCACGCGCCCGAAGGCGCTATGGCGAGGCACCAGCCAAGCACCAGGTGCGAGAGCGCGGTGAACCGCTTTGTGTATGAATAAAACAGGACCGAGCCGAGAGCGACCGGCGAAAGCATCAGCGTGAGCCGGTTGAGCTGCGACGCAGCGAGCAGGAACAGCGCAGCCGAGACCAGCGTGAATACCCATGCGAAACGCAGGTCGAGGAGCCCTGCCGGGAGCGCGCGGCTCGACGTTCGCGGGTTCGCGGCATCGACATCGCGGTCGGCTATACGGTTGAAAGTCATCGCCGCAGACCGCGCCCCTACCATCGCGACCGTGATCCATACGAGCTTCGATATCCAGAAGGCGGCCGGTTGCGGGCCAACGCCGCGGGCGGCAAGCGTCGCGCCCAGAAACGCAAACGGCAGCGCGAAGAGCGTGTGCTCGATCTTTATCATCTCAAGCGTGATTCGCAGCCGTTCTGCTATAGCCATCTCTTCCTCATACAGGCTCAACCGTGGCGAGGCACGTCTCCCTGCCACACGGTCTCGGTCGAGTGCGCAAGCCCGAGGTGGTCCATCACGCGATAAATGAAGTGATCGACGAGCGCCACGATGCTTGCGGGCCGGTGATAGAAGGCAGGCATTGCCGGAACTATCATAGCGCCCGCCTGCCGGAGCTTCAGCATGTTCTCAAGGTGAATGGTCGAGAGCGGCGTCTCTCGCGGGACTATGACGAGCCTGCGCCCTTCTTTCAGGCATACGTCAGCCGCCCTGTGCAGAAGGTTGCGCGCGGACCCCGATGCGAGCACGCCGAGCGTCGAGGCCGAGCACGGGATGATTACCATCGCGTCGACGGGGTACGAGCCTGAAGCGATGGTCGCGCCGATGTCGCCCGGATGAAAGGCGACAAGCTTGGTCGAGCGGCGGCCTATCATCTCGGCCACCATCTGTTCGAGGTCGGCGGTCGCGCTGATGTCCAGCTCATCGCTGATGACGCGCCGCGCCGGCCCGCTCGTGACGAGGTTTATCTGGCCGACCTCCGGGCTCGCTTCCAGATGCCCAAGAAGCCGCTGCGCATAGATCGCCCCGCTCGCCCCGCTTATGCCTACCGTTATCGATTTCACCGCTGGTATTGTAGCCAGAGCAGAAAAGACGGGCAAGAATGCTAGCGAGCGGCGAGCTTGTCGCTTGAATTCGCAAGCTGAAACCTCTCCGACCAGTTTATCTTTGCCGTCATCTGCATCACAACGAACAGCGTGACTATCGAGCCGATAGCCACCGTCAGCCCCGTAAAGCCATCGAAGAAGAACGCATAGGAGAAGCCTATCAGATAGACGAACTGCGACAGCCCTGTTTCGATATAGGCGAACCGGTTGCAGACTACGAGCCGCATGTAGGATGTGACCAGAAAGATCGAAACCGCCGAGCATATTACGAAGGCCGCATGAATCGAGATGTGGTCTACGAGATAGGCCAGCAGCAGATGGAAGGCGAAGAAGGCCGCCGCCAGAAAGAAATAGTTCATCGGATGAATCTCGACCCCGCGCATCAGCGAGATGAGAAATATCAGAAAAAAGAAGAACCCCAGAGAGACCGGCGCGAAGTACGAGATGCGGGCAGCCATCGGGCCGGGGTTGATCTTCTTCGGCATCTCTATCCCTATGCCGTTCCCCGCTATTAGGTCTTTGTAATTCCAGGTCAACTGCCAGCCTTTTCCCGCACGCTCTTTCGGCATGTTTGGCGAGAGCGTGTCGCCGGGGTGATCGTACCCGTCGAAATCGGTTGTGGCCGTGAGCTGAAAGTTTCGGACTTCGCTTATGCCATCGCCGAAGCGATAAATGAAACGGTCGAGGCCGTGCGAATAGTAATTGACTGCCAGGTGGTGACGCGCCTTCGCCTCCGAGCGTACGCGCGCGACGAGCAGGTTCGCGTCCTGCCTCGTGAACGGGACCGCTTTGCCATCGACTTCGAATTTGAAATCGTCATAAAGCCCGTTGGGGGCAGGGAAGGCGAAGCTCAAGGTCAGCTCCCCGCTCTTGTCATGAATATTGTCGAACCAGGACCCGGCAGTGAATCGCACCCTGTATGTCGAGTACCAGAGCAGCCCTTTCTGCCTCTGGTCAAGCTCTAAACCCACGCGGATGTCGCTTGCCGTGAGCGGGACGTTATAGCG
>DASTET010000390.1:0-9805 GCA_035709445.1 Blastocatellia bacterium
TTACACGGGCGTCGGTATTGAATCCGAAGTAAAAAAAATGAAGCGCGCCGGCGCGCAGGGCTGTCTTATCAAGCCGGTCGACATACATCAGCTTCTGAAGACTATGTCGATCTATGTGGGCGAGAGAGGCAACGTCAAAGCAGAGTAACCGATTCATTTCCATCGTTCATTTATCATTTTTCATCTTTCCGGAAAATGATAAATGAACAATGGAAAATGAATCGGCTTTGAGCGTAAGCGATCAATAAACGCTTTGAGAAACCGACATACTCTCTCTAGCCTCTATAGCCATCCTTATTCCTTGCTTCGGCCTCAGTGTGAAGACCGGCCAGGGCTCGATTGCCTGACCCGGTTCCAGCTCCAGCCGGTATCTGCGGGCCACGGTCGCAAGAACAAGCACCGCTTCCATCATCGCAAAGGAGTTCCCTATACAGACGCGCGGGCCTGCGCTGAACGGCAGATACGCGCACCTGGGCAGCCGCTTTATTCGCTCATCGGTCCATCTTTCGGGGCGGAACGCTTCAGCGTCTTCGAAGTGTCGCGAGTCGCGATGGATGACCCACGGGAAGAAGAAAAGCTGCCTCCCTCTGGGCACAGTGTAACCGGCGATCTCGCATTCCTGTATCGCCTGTCGCCCGAAGCCCCACGCTGGTGGGTACAACCTCATCGCCTCTTTCACAACTGCCTCGGCATATCCAAGCGCGGGCAAATCTTCGACTCCCGGCCTCTTTCCGCCAAGCGCCGATTCGAGTTCAGTAACGAGCCTGGCTTCCGCCTCGGGATGTTGCGACAGCAGATACCAGGTCCACGACAGAGCCAGCGCCGTGGTCTCATGCCCGGCCAGAAAAAGCGTCATCACTTCGTCGCGGAGCTGGCGGTCGGTCATCTGGCTGCCGTCTTCGTCCTGCGCCTGAAGCAGCATCGAGAGAAGATCGCCTGTATCCCGGCCCTCTTCTCTGCGGCGGCGAATTATGTTGAAGATGTACCGGTCGAGCCGTTCGATGAGCTTGCGAAACCGTCGGTGAGCCGCAGTCGGCAGGTAATTATGGGCGAGCCAGAACGAGCTATCCTGGAGCGCGAACATCTCTATCAGCTCGTTTGATAAGGCCGACATAAGCACCACGTCTCGCTCCGCGTCCACGTTGAAAAGGGTCTTGACGGCGATCCTGAGCGTCAGCACCATCATCTCCTGGTGGATGTCGAGCGACCCGCCCTTCTGCCAGCCGTCAAGCATCTGCTCGGTGTAGTCGGCCATGACCTTGCCGTATTCGGATATGCGGTCGCGGTGAAATGCCGGCTGCGCGAGTCTCCGCTGCCGCAGCCAGAAGTCGCCCTCGCTCGTCAGGAGCCCGTTGCCGAAAATACCACGGAAGAACGGCATCCGAAAATCCATGGGTTTTATGAAAGATCGGTTCTTTGTCACGAGCACCTGCTCTATGTGGTCAGGGTTATTGAGAACATAGACCGGTATGTGAAAGAACCGGAGGCGGACCACATCGCCGTACTCGCTCCTCAGACTCATCAGATAGCCGAGAGGGTCGCCGATGTACTCGGGCAGGTTGCCGCGTACGAAGTGGCCTCGGGGTCCGGGCGGTTCAGGCGCAGTCATTGTCTTCCTCCAGTCCGGAGCGATCTCTTATAAGTGCTTTTTAGCACTCCGAGAACCGGGCGGTCCAGCCCCTTTCACCCCTCGTTTTGATAGGAGAATACATAGCGATCAAAGACTAAATAAACACAGAGGACACGGAGGAAAACAGAGGAGTAATCAATACTCCGTTTTCCTCTGTGTTTCATCCGCTCTTTCTCGATTGAGATTTGATGATGGCGTCTTGACAATGAAACACCTGAATAGTATTTTTCGTCTGCCCTCAGATTAGCCCTCACATTCCCTGAAGGTTGAAAACCGAAGAGTCTTCGTTTCCTTTGAGAGCAAGTAACTATCTGCGAGCAGAGGTATGCGTACAGAGGATATTGGACCAGACAACCTGGAATCATCAGCCGACCAGAGCACGGAGGCTGGCACTTTTTTTAACAAGTACAAGCCCCGTCAGACGGCTGACCCCGAAACGGGCAATAAATTCTTTCGAAAATACGTCGTGGCCCAGGACGCGGCTCCCGGCGAGGGTGATGAGCCTGCCGGTCTCGCATCAGGGCCTGAATACTCCGAGCCGGAAGTTAATCAGCGCCCGGCAAGAGACGTATCCGCTTTTACCTTGATCACCCTGATCACCGGGCTCGTCGGGGTTGCCGTCCTCTTAGGCTTCCTCTATACGAGCTATCGAAACGACTCGCCCCACAGCGAAGTCTCGCCGCAGGCCACAGAAGAGAGCGTGACCGGGCCTGAATCGCAGCCGGACGAAGCGCCGACCGCAATTGAGCTTGAGGCCGCCGCACCCTCTCAGAAGCGAGACAGGATCGTGCCTGCGCGGTCGTCGAAAGCCAGCAGCTCCTCATTTCGCTCGTTGTTATTCACAAGCATGCTCGCGCGCGCTCACCAGCTTGAAGATATGGACAGGCTGAGCGAAGCGGCGAAAATCTACCAGGACATTCTCAACGAGTTTCCCGAAGAGCGGTCGAGCCAGATTGCGCTCAGCCGTATCCAGAACACCTCTTACACCCGACAGAGGGATGAGAGCGGGCGCGCGGCGCGCGAAGCGGGGCTCAGGAAGTTTCGGATTGGCGATTATCTCGGAGCCGAAGCCGATCTGTCTATTGCCGTAAATGCGGGCCGCACAGATACCGCCACGCTTTATGCGTTAGGGATGTCTTATCTCAATCTGCAAGAGCATGCCAAAGCGATGGCGACTCTCACCGAGTGCATCGCGACCAGCCCGGATTACCCGCCTGCGCTCGTCGGACTGGCGCAGGCAAATCTGTATTCGGGCGATAAAGACCAGGCGGTATCGCTTCTCAGCCGCGCGCTCGAGCTCGGCGGCGGGGCGGAGTTTACCCCGGCAAAGATTCAGGGCATGATCAACAGGCTCGAGCCGAAAGAGACGCCGCCCGCAAAGCGCGCGCGCGGCTACTTCTTCGCTTATGCCTTCCACCGGCATTCCTTCCCGCTCGTGTGGTGCAAGGGTGTGCTTACGATCAATAACTCGGTGGTCGAGTTCAGGTCGAACAAGCCGAGCCACAGCTTTCGGATTTCAGCGACGACGGTGATCAATGCCGCCCAGTCCGGCAATGAGCTTGTGCTCGACGTAAAAGGTGAGATGTACAGATTCACTATTGAGGGAAAGTCGGTTAAAGAATTCCTTGCGGCCTTGAACCCCTGAGCCACAGACCGGATCAGGCCGGCGCAGAAGAGACCAGAGCAAAGGAACCCTTCGATCCTATGTTAGGAGAGCTTGCCCAACTCAGGCCGGAGATTCAGCGGGCAGAGCAGGAGTTTTTTGACTCCGTGCTGAGATACGTGCTAAACGCTCAGGACGCTGCTCAGGGCGATGAAGCGGCGCTCGCTGAGATGCGCGATTCGATAATCAGATACCGGTCGGCCCTCGAAAGACTCAATAGATGCCTCACCACTACAAGCCAGCACGATCTGCCTGTTCCGAGACAGGCCATAGACCGCCTCATCTTGAGACTGCGTGAAAGAAATACCGCGCTTGAAACTCTGCTCTCTCGCGCCAGAAAAAGATTATCGCAGTAGCAGACCGTCAAACCGGGCCGCGCCCTTTTCAAGTCCGAACGAGACTTTGCCAAAACTTTTTCGACGCACCAACCGTTGAAGGCATAGATGGTGGTGTAAATAAGAAGCCAGGAGTCAGAAGTCAGAAGCCAGAAGTTGGCCGAGGCGGATTATGATTTCATGCATTCGGCTTCAATCGAGACAATACGTGAGAGATTCTGACTTCTGGATTCTGGATTCTGGCTTCTGATGAGGTATCTTTGTGGAAACCGTACTTAAAGATGCTCGCTATGCTCTTCGTTTGATCATCAAGAACCCCGGCGTTTCAATCATAGCCGTGCTCGCGCTCGCGCTCGGAATCGGAGCGACCAGCGCAATCTTCAGTGTGGTCAACGCCGTACTTCTTCGCCCGCTCCCGTACAAGAACCCGGACCGGTTGATGACCATCTGGGAACAGTCCTTACAACGCGACGTGCCGGAGCTGCCGATCTCTTACGCCAACTACAAAGACTGGGTCGAGCAGAACCAGGTCTTCGATCAACTGGCCATCTTCAGCTTCACCGGGTTCAACCTCGCAGGCGCGGGCGAGCCTGAGCGCGTTATCGGCGTGCGCGCGTCGGCCAATCTCTTCCCGCTGCTTCAGGAGCAGCCGATCATCGGTCGCACCTTTACCGAAGACGAGGACCGGCCCGGCGGCGCGCCAGTCGTCGTCTTGAGCCACGCTCTGTGGCAGCGCCGCTTCAGCTCCGACAGGGATATTGTCGGGAAGACGGTCACGCTCAACAATCAAGGCTACACGGTCGTGGGCGTGATGGGGGCCGGTTTCGAGTTCCCCGCAGGCTTGAGCTTCAGAAACCGCATTATCAGCGACCGCATAGAGTTCTGGACGCCTATCGCCCCCATCGCGGGCGCACAGCCTCGCGGCGCTCACTCGCACCTCGCAATCGGGCGATTGAAGACGGGCGTCTCGCTCGAACAGGCGCGCACGGAGATGTCGGCAATACAGGCGAGGCTTGAGCAGCAGTACCCGGAGGCGAATGCGGGGATAAGCATTCGCGTCCTCCCGCTTCACGAACAGATCACCGGCAATACGAGGCCCGCGCTGCTGATTCTGCTCGGGGCCGTCGGGCTCGTCCTCTTGATCGCATGCGCCAACGTCGCAAACCTTCTTCTCGCCCGCGCCACGGCGAGGCAGAAGGAGATCGCTATCCGCACGGCGATGGGCGCAAGCCGCTGGCGCATCGTGCGACAGCTCCTCACCGAAAGCGTCATACTCTCGATAACAGGCGGCGCGATGGGGCTGCTGCTTGCCCTCTGGGGGACCTCGCTCCTCTTTTCCGTGAGCCCCAATACTATCCCGCGCTCCGCAGAGATAGGCATAGACACAAGCGTGCTGCTGTTTACGCTGGCCGTCTCTGTCCTCACCGGGCTGCTGTTCGGGCTTGCCCCCGCGCTTCAGACATCTCGGCTGGACCTGAACGAAACGCTCACAGAAGGCGCGCGCGGCACGAGCGGCGGCGTGGGTCGCAATCGCGTGCGCAGCACGCTTGTGGCGGCAGAGGTGGCGCTGTCGCTCGTTCTGCTCGTAGGGGCGGGGCTTTTGATCAAGAGCTTTATAAGGCTTCAGCAATCGGGGCTCGGCTTCTCGACAGAGAACCTTTTGACGATGCGGGTATCGCTGCCGCCGGTGAAATATGCCGACGAGCAGAAGCAGGCGGCCTTCTTCAAAGAGACCCTGGAACGCTTTCAAAACCTGCCCGGCGTGCAGACGGCATCCGCCATAACCACGCTGCCGTTGACGTCGAATTATTCGGCTACCGATTTCCTGATCGAAGGCCAACCTGTCCCGTCGCCGGGAGAAGAGATCATCTCGGCCATAGCCATCGTCGGCCCGAACTACTTCCGCGCCATGGAGATCCCGCACATCGCCGGGCGAGACTTTACTGAATACGACAACCGCGAAGCGCCGGGCGTGGCAATAGTCAGCGAAGGTTTTGCCGAAAGCTTTATGGGCGGCGAAGACCCGGTCGGCAAACGGATAGCCTTCGGCGGAGATAACCCTGAGTGGCTCTCCGTTGTAGGCGTGGTCCGAGACGTCAAGCACTTCGGTCTGGATGTTGCGGCGAGGCCGGTCGTCTATACGCCTTTCATGCAGCAGAGCAACCCGCAGATGAGCCTGGTTTTGCGCACGGCGACAGATCCTGCGAGCTTCGCCGCCCTTGTGCGCCGCGAGATACAGGCGGTAGATAAAGACCAGCCGATATCGGATGTGCGCACGATGGAGCAACTGCTTTCCGATTCGGTCTCCGGCCGGAGGTTTTCGACGCTGCTGCTGGCGCTCTTCGCCTCGGTCGCTCTGACGCTCGCAGCCGTCGGAATATACGGCGTGATGAGCTACTCGGTGACGCAGCGCAAACACGAGATAGGCATTCGAATGGCGCTCGGCGCAAGCTCGCGAGACGTGCTGAGACTGATCGTCGGGCAGGGGATGACGGTCGCGCTTGCGGGCGTAGCAGTGGGGCTCGCCGCGTCGTTTGCGCTGACCCGGTTGATGGAGAGCCTGCTTTTCGGAGTGAGCGCCACCGACCCCGTGACGTTTATCGTTATCCCGCTGATCCTCGCAGGAGTGGCTCTGGGAGCCTGTTTCGTGCCCGCGCGCAAGGCCGCCAGGGTCGACCCGATGATCGCGCTCAGGTATGAATAAAAGATTGGCCGCAGATGCACGCAGAGGTACGCAGATGATCGATTTTTTCTCTGCGTTACTTTGCGTACATCCGCGGCCAGACTTCTCATCGCTTACGGCGCATCGGTGGGGTCCCAGCAGGTGCGAAACCCTTCATCCAGGCTGTCAAGCAAGGCCATATCCTCCCGGACGATGCTGAAGTCGAATACGTCTGCGTTCTCTTCTATACGGCTGCGACGGACCGACTTCGGGATTACTACAAGGTCGTGCTCGATCGCCCACCGGATAAGTATCTGAGCGGGTGTCTTGCCGTGCTTGCGGGCCAGCGCCACGAGTGTCGGGTGATCGAGCCTCTTCCCCTGCGTCAGCGGGCTGTATGCTTCAAGCTGAATACCTTTCTGTCTGCAAAACCGAAGAAGCTCTCTCTGATAGAGAAACGGGCTGAACTCGACCTGGTTTACCGCCGGGACGATGGAGGAAGAGGCTAAAAGCTCTTCGAGGTGATTTATAGTATAGTTGCTCACACCTATCGACCGGCAGTCGCCTCTTTCAAGAAGCTCCACCATCGCGCGCCAGCTCTCGCCTCGCAGCCCCTCGACGGGCCAGTGGATCAGGTAGAGATCGATGTAGTCGACGCCGAGGTCGCTCCTGCTCTCATCGAACGCTCTCTTCGTCTGGTCATAGCCGTGATCGGTGTTCCAGAGCTTCGTTGTGATAAAGACCTCTTCGCGCGGTATCCCGCTTTTTTTGATTGCGCGACCAACGTCCTTCTCGTTGCCATAAGCCTTCGCCGTATCGATATGGCGGTATCCGAGATCGAGCGCATCCAGCACTGCTCGCTCCGTCTCGCGACCGCTCTCGGCCTGATACACTCCCAATCCGAGCGCGGATATATTCACCCCGTTGTTGAGTCTTATGACCGGATGGTCGAATGATCTTTTATCCATACCAGGGTTCCTCCCCTGCCCATTATACCCAAATTTGCCACCAAAGAAGTGATGGACATAAAAAGCCCGGAGAACGAGGGCAGGCGCTTCAGCCATTGTATGCTGCCTGATTATTCATACCTCAGCGCCAGCAGCGGGTCCACCTTCGTCGCCCGCCGCGCCGGTATCCAGCAGGCCACCAAGGCGACCACAATCAGCAGCAGCGAAAGCCCCACAAACGTCAGCGGATCGGTCGCGCTTACACCGAACAGCAAACTCTTCATAAGTCGGGTGAGAGCTAATGCCCCGCTCAGACCGATAGCTATACCCACTACAACCGGAATCATTCCTTGCCTGATCACCAACTTACGCACGTCGCCCTGTTGCGCCCCTAACGCCAGGCGGATGCCAATTTCATGCCTGCGCTGGGTCACGGCGTAGGACACCACGCCGTAGATTCCGACAACAGCCAGGACCAACGCCAGGCCGGAAAACAAGCCCAGCAAAAGCAGATTGAAACGACGCTGGGCTATCGTCTTGCTAAGCAGCTGTTCGAGGGTAGAGATGTTAGCCAACGGCAAATCATTATCCTCTGACCAGATCTCGCGCCGGATCGCGGGGATCAAACCGGACGGCTCGGCAGCCGTCCGAATGGCCATAAACATGCCTGGGAGCCGGTTCTGAAAATATGAGTAATAAAACTCTGGCCTCGGCTCATCTTCCGGCCCGCCGTTTCTGACGTCACCGGCGACACCGACGATCGTCATTGGAATGCCATCGCTGCTTGCGGGCGAAATGACACGCTTACCGATGGCCTCCTCATCCGAGAAGTAGAGGCGCTCGAACGATTCGTTGATGATCACCACGGGCGGGGCATCGAAATGATCCTGCTCGGTGAAGCCGCGTCCCTTTACGATCGGGATACTCATCACACGGAAGTAATCCGGCGTGGCGGCCCGCATGTTGGCAACATTACGGCCTTCGGGCGAAACCGGTTGTCCTTCGACGATAAAAGAACGGGAGGCATAATCGCCGCTCAGGGGCAGGGTTGTCACTCCCCCGACGGCTTGGACGCCGGGCATGGCTTTCAATTTTTCCATAATACGGTTGATGAAGGCGGCGCGGGCATTGCCATCCGGGTATCTATTTTGCGGCAAGACAAAGGGAACCGAGATGACGTTCTCCGGGTTGAATCCGGCATTCACTTGTTGCAGGCGGTGAAAGCTCTTGATCAACAAACCTGCGCCCACAAGCAATACCAGGGCCAGCGCAACCTCAGTTACGACGAGCAAGCTGCGCACCCGGTGGCGGACAAAACCGCCGGTTCCCTTTCCGCCGCTTTCTTTGAGCGCCTCGTTTAGATTAAGGCTAGATGCCTGCAGTGCCGGGACCAAACCAAAGATCACCCCCGTCATTACGGCAACGGCAAAGGTAAAAACCAGAACTTGCCGGTCTATCTGAATTTCAGCGGCGCGGGGCATGTGGGCGGGCAAGGCCGCGACGATGGCATCGAAATTCCAGAGCGCCAGCGCCAGCCCGAGTGCGCCACCCAGCAGCGATAGCAGCACACTTTCGGTTAATAACTGTCGCATCAGGCGCGAGCGCCCGGCACCCAGCGCGGTGCGGATGGCGAGCTCTCGTTGTCTGGTGGCAGCGCGGGCCAACAGGAGATTGGCGACGTTCGCGCAGGCTATCAGGAGAACGAAAACAACCGCGCCGAGTAGAATGAGTAACGCCGCCCGCAGGTTACCAGTCAGTTGCTGATGGTAGCCGACGATGCGAACGCCCAGATCGCGGTTGGAATCCGGATACTGCTCTGCCAATCTTTGGGCGATGGTGGCCATCTCAGCCTGCGCTTCTTCGATGGAAACGCCTGGTTGCAATCGCCCTATAGTAAACAGGTCACGATCTCCTCGATTTACCTGAGCGGGATCAATCGCCAGGGGTGTCCATAACTCGGAAACGGGGATCGGGAACTGGCCTTGAATCGGGAACTGAAACTTCGCCGGCATAATTCCGACCACCGTATAGATAGCCCCATTGAGGGTGAGGGATTTGCCGATAAGATTGGGGTCACCGCCGAAGCGACGTTGCCATAGAGCGAAGCTGATGATGACGGACCGGTTGCCACCCGGGCGGCCTTCATCGGGTAGAAAGTTTCGGCCCAGGAGCGGATTGGCCCCCAGCATCGGAAACAGTTCAACTGAAACAAACGTACCGGGCAGTATCTCCGGTTCGCTGGTTCCGGTCAGGCTGAAGCCTCGCGGATTAAAGGCCGCGATCTGCCCGAAGGTGTGGCTTTGTTGCTGCCAATCATGCAAGTTCGGGGGAGAAACGAGGTCTTGCAATATCCCTCTCTGCGGATTGGTTTGCCAGATCATCACCAGTTGATCCGGATTTTCGAACGGCAGCGGACGTAGCAGCACGGCATTGACGACGCTGAAGATGGCCGTGTTCGCCCCGATGCCGAGCGCCAGCGTAATGACGGCTACCACTGTGAAGCCGGGATTCTTCACGAGCAGGCGCGCACCGTAGCGCAGGTCCTGCCCCAGCTCTTCTAAGAAGCGG
>DASTET010000391.1:0-4796 GCA_035709445.1 Blastocatellia bacterium
GTGCCCCGGCTGATGGGGCCCGATATATATGGCCGGTACGCGCTGATGCCGTCCGTTTCGATGTGGTTTGCGCTTCTGAGCGGAATGAGCTCCATACAGGTCATGAGCCGGTTTGTGCCTCATCTCGCCGTTCAAGGAGACAAGGAGGGTCTGCAAAGATTCTTCGGCAATTTTCTGATCGTTCGCCTGACGAATGGAACCCTGGCCGCCTCGCTCTACTTCCTTCTCACAGTTCTCTGGTTTCCCGAACTCGACCTGCCTGCGCTTGCGATCATTTCGGGGGCCGTCCTGTTCCGGACGTTGTCGAAGCTCACTTTCGCGCTCTTCCTCGGGCTCAATCAGGCGGCCCGCTGGGGTATGGGGGAGACCGTAAACAGGTGGACCGCTTTAATCCTGATCGTCCCCGGGATCTATTTCGCTGGACTGCGAGGGGCTTGCCTGGCGCTGTTGCTCGCAGAGCTTACGGTGTTAGTAATAGGTATTTCATGGGCGAGGCCGTATCTTGCATGGTCGAAGATACGTTTCGAAAAGAGATATATCGCGCCCTATCTTCGCTTCGGACTATTCTTTTTCGGCAGCAGTATGATCTTATCCTTTTCCCAGCACAGCGGCGAGATGCTGGTGCGGGTCGTTTCGGGCGATTACGTGCAGGTCGGCTACTTCGGGCTTGCTTATAGGATTTACTATACGGCTGTCGTAGCCATGTGGCAGTTCACATTAGCCTTCGGCCCGTTGCTGACGATGTTGCTGGCCGAGGGTCAGACCGAAGATTTGAAGAGATGGGTCGAGCGGTTGCTGAAATGGATGGCGGTCGGCGGGGTGCTTGCATTCTCAAGCGCGGTTTTTCTAGGCGACGACCTGGTGCCGCTGGCGCTCGGCGCAGAATACCGGCCCGTCGCGGGCAATCTCGTCCTCCTGATGCTTGCGCTGTTGACATACAGTCTGGGGAGCGTGGCGCGACTCCTGGCCCTGACCTACGACAGGCCGGGTGTTGCGCTGAAGGCCGCTTTGATTCATCTGATCGGGTTTATAGGTACGGGAGCGCCTCTTGTCGCCTGGCGTGGCAGCCTCGCAGGATGCATGGCCGTGCTCATAGCGACAACGCTGTATGCCGGTTACTTCACATGGCGTATGCGCGGCGTGGTCGGGTACTCAATATGGAAATGGGCGCTGCCGATTCTTCTGGGCGGGTTATTCCTGCCGCTGGCCCTGCTGAGATCATCCTGGCCGGTCAATACTGCGCTGTTCGGCATATACGTCACAGGCTATGCATCTCTGCTGTTGCTGCTGAAAATAGTGTCTCCAGGTGAGATTGCCTGGATGAGAAGGGCGGTAAGGCCGGGCGCGGCGACCACAGGGCACGACGACCCGGCAAGTTTTGATCTCGCTCGATAAGCAAGAGGATTCCGTTTCAGGGGCGGGCGACGGGAAGGGAGATATTATAGTTGCGGAAAGTGGCAAAAGGCAGGCGGGTGAAAACCTCGCACGCCGGGCGCGGAGACGAGACTGCGGCGAAAGCAAATGTCCTGATACCGCTTTCTCTGTTTGCTCTGGCGACATTGTTACTTCTGCCCGTATTTCTCTACTCCTTTCCGAACGGCGACGATGTGGCCCAGCATTACTGGTGGTCGAAAGAGTTCATAAATGAGATCGGTGAGGGCACGATCCATCCGCGGTGGCTGAGCGGCGCTTATGAAGGTCGCGGTAGCCCCGTGATGCTCTACTACCCGCCGCTGCCGTTTTACGTCGTTGCATTTTTTTATGCTTTTGTAGGAGAGCCGCTTCGGGCGCTGTCGCTGGCTTACTGGTTGGGACTCGCGCTTTCTGGTCTGACCATATACCTCTTCAGCAGGTCGTTGCTTTCACAGAGAGAGAGTCTGGCAGCGGCATTGTTTTACATGGCGGCTCACTATCACCTTTTCGACTTTTACCAGCGCGCGGCGCAGCACGAGTTCTGGGCCTTTGTCTGGGTGCCGCTCCTGCTATATGGAATCTATCGTGTCAGCACAGAAGACATCTCGCGCGCGCTGCCTTATGTCTCGATCGGTTACTTCCTGCTTCTGGTGACGCACCTGCCCACGACGTTAATGGTGACGTATCTTCTACCCCTGTACGCGTTGCTGCTTTCCAGGGATTTGCGGCGGCTCGTCCGCGTGGCGGCAGGTTTAGCGCTCGGAGCGGGAATGGCTGCGATACACCTGTTCAGTTACCTGTTCGAGAGAGGCCACCTCAAATCACTGGGCGAAAGGACAGAGATTCAACGTTATTATTCCGGCTTTCTTATGGAGAACCTGGGCTCCGCATTCGCCCTTGTCCCCCTGCCTTCAACCGGGAATTTTAACCTTTTTGTGCTGGCGGGTGACTGGATGGCCGTCGGCTTCCTGATTCTTATTGCGGTCTGTTCCTGGGCACTATGGGATAGCGAATATAGACGTAGTACCCTCGTCCAATCCCTCTGGGCCGTAACGGTACTCAGCTTTCTGCTTTCGACCCGCATCTCAATGCCTCTCTGGATGATCGTTCCGAAATTCAAGCAGCTACAGTTTCCGATCAGGTGGTTTACGATTACCTCGCTTGGAATCTCTCTTCTGTTTGCGACGGCGGTTTCGGCTGTAGCGCGTTGCGGCAAATTATCCTTTAAGTGTTATGCGCTCGCGGCGGCGATTATATTAAACCTGACCCTGAGCGGGCTCGTTATAGCCAGGTCGCCTTTTCAACCCGAAGCGCTACAGAAGAGAATCCTGCACTACACGGATGTGCGCGAGTACCATCCGAAATGGTGGGACCAGAAAAGGCATGAGGAGTTTGACGCCGCCCCGGTCGTCGTGGATAGAGGCAATGCCGACATCCGAGTGATTGACGATACGGGGGCGAGCCGCAGCTACGTAATAAATGCGGAACAGGAATCCGTATTGAGGTTTCGCACATTGTATTTTCCCGGCTGGACCGCACGCGCACAGGGCCAGCCCGTTATGATCTCTCCGAGCAAGGAGGGCCATATTCAGATGGAAATCGGCCCCGGCGAGCATATATTGATGCTCAGCTTTGAGGACACAACTCCACGTACCGCTGGCAAGACTATTTCAGCCCTCAGCCTGGTCGTCTTCTGCGTGATGTTATACATAATGAGGCGGAAGACCGGCAGCCTGGCCGCCAGGGACACAAATCAATAAAGGAATTTAATGGTCCTGAGTGTATGAGAATGATTCTGTCACCGGCAGTCGTGTGTATCAGGTTGAAGTGGGAGGCAAAAGAATAAGGTCGTAGATTACCGGAAGATCACATAAAGGCTGCGGAACAACATATGCTATTAATTTGGCGACCAGCTTTGGACAAGCGAAGCCGGCACATTCCTGACTCAAAGGAGCGCTGCTATGTTGTTCCCTATTGGTGATGACAATACGGGTCATAGGATTACCCCTGTAGTAAACTACCTGCTCATTGCCGCCAACGTGCTGGTATTCGTATTCCTGCAAGGGATGGGAAGCGACGATAGGTTTACCTACGCCTTTTCGACGGTGCCTCAAGAGATAGTGACGGGCGAAGACATAGTAACGGCGGACCGGGTGGTCGAAGACCCGCTGACCGGCGACAGGTTTCGCGCGCCCGGCCTTCAACCGACACCATTCTCTGTCTATCTGACCCTGCTGACTTCGATGTTTATGCACGGAGGGCTGGCGCACCTGTTCGGCAACATGCTCTACCTATGGATATTCGGAGACAACCTTGAAAACGTGCTGGGTCGCGTCAGGTATTTAGCCTTCTACTTAGTCTGCGGGTTACTGGCATCGCTCGCCCATGTATTTGCTACGGTGGCTCTCGGCGGCAATCCGCTGATACCGAGTCTTGGCGCATCGGGCGCGATCTCCGGCGTCCTCGGCGGTTACCTTCTGCTCTTCCCGCGCCGCAGCGTCCGCGTCATCATGTTCTACTCGATAATGCACGTCCCGGCGCTTGTGGCCATAGGGCTATGGTTCGTCTTTCAATTGATAAGCGGTCTGGGAATGCTCGGAGGAGGAGCGCAGGAAGGCGGGGTCGCATACGCCGCGCATATCGGCGGCTTCATCGCAGGGCTGGTCCTTGTGAAACTCTTTGCCGCAGGCAGAAGCCGGGCCGAGCTGAGAACGGCCTGAGCTAAGAAGTATGCCTGCTTGCGCCCCGGCGGCTGATTTATATAGCCGCCGGGATGCTAGCAGAAAGGTTATCTGTTCTCCCGCGTGCGCCGCTTGGTCTCGCGCATCCCTGTCCCGTAATTGCGTCCGTTATAGGTGAGACCGGGGATGACCTTGCCGCTCACGCCAATATAGGCATCCTTGCTGGGCACGCCGTATTTCTCGCTGAAGACCCACATCCGGCCCGTGCCGTCATCTATCTCGAAGACGCCCGTTCCGAGCGCGCCGTATGAACGAGTGACGCGGCCAACGACGGTCACCTCTTTATTGTGAAAGCGGCCAGGATCGGCGTTTATTTCGGCGATCCGCTTGCGCTCGGGGCACCCGGTCAAAGCCAACGACATCAGAGCGATCGAGACGCCGAGGATTATTCTGTTTCGCTTCATTGCCATCCTTCCTCCCGAAGAGTTGCGTTTTATGCAGACGGCAGGGCGAAGCGGGCATAGCCGCACGAACCATATCAGCCAGAGGCCCAGCCCTACCACTCTTTTTGAGACCTGATGCGGCCCAAAGGATGCCTGATGTATGAGAAGAATCCAGAAGCCAGAAGCCAGAATCCAGAAGTCAGCGGCTCGCTGTGACTAAGTGAGTAACCAAAAGTTAGTGCAAAAAAGTTCGCAACCA
>DASTET010000392.1:0-2984 GCA_035709445.1 Blastocatellia bacterium
CGCAAAGATTTAAACCGGATACGTTCGGGGCTGGGTGAGATATTGAGCATGCTCTCAGGCGAGCCGGTAACTTCGACCGCCGCCCATGACCTTCCCTCCCCGCCCGACGAAGCCAGGACCGATATCTTGAAACAGATCGTACTGAGTAATGAGCTGCCTGAAGACGAATCATTATTCGAGAAGGTCCTCTACCTCATAACCGACATGGGATACGCATCGACGATGGTCTTGCAGCACAAGCTGGAGATGAGTTACCGGCAGGCAGCCGACGTAATCGCCGAGATGGAGAGGTCGGGCCTGATAGGTCCGGCACACGGGTTCAGACCGCACAAGATATTGCCGTGCGCCTATGCCATCAGAGACAGGCTTGAGGCAGCCTCAGGTAAATACATCTGGCAGGACGACAGCGATCAGGAAACAAAACGCGACGCGCTCTGATCGTAAGCGATAGAATAACCGCAGAGGCCGCAGGGGATTGTTTATACCTCTGCGGCCTCTGCGGTTATTCCGAAGGCTCCTGCTGTGTAAGGCAGTGGAGGGTTCCGAGCCCCCAGACAAGGTCTACGGCGTGTATGCCTACTACGGGGCGGTCTGTGAACAGCTCTGCAAGCACGCCGAGCGCCAGCCGGTCGTTGGGGTCATTAAAGGTAGGAACGAGCACGGCGGAATTCGATATATAGAAATTCGCATAGCTTGCGGGCAAACGCTGTCCGTCGAGATAAAGCGGCGCAGGCATCGGCAGCGGCACAACATCGATCCTTGAGCCGTCTTCCAGACGCATCGCTTCAAGCCGTTCCCTGTTCTCTTCGAGCACACGGTAGTTATAGTCCCGCGCGTTCGATTCGCGACACAAGACAACGGTTCGCGGCCCCGTGAAACGACAGATGTCGTCGACGTGGCCGTGCGTGTCGTCGCCCGCAATTCCTCGACCGAGCCATAAGACATTGCCGGCCCCCAGGTAATCGTGGAATACGCGCTCGATCTCTTCACGGGTAAGACCGGGGTTGCGCGCCTGCGTCTGATTATCCAGCAAACACTCTTCGGTCGTGATGATGGTCCCCCGCCCGTTCACATCGATGGCGCCGCCTTCGAGCACTACCTTTCTGCCGTTCGACTCCGCGCGAAATAAGGTTAGGCCGAGCGATTTCGCCGCGCGCTCAGCGACCCGGCCATCGAGCTTCCAATCCGGGTACTTGGCCCAGGCGTTGAAATGAAACTGCACGATAGCCTTCTTGGCCCTTCGGCCACGGCGGCGGACGAAGATAGGGCCGAAATCGCGGGTCCATCCTCGATTTGTCGGGATATGAAAGAACTCGACTCTCGAAGGGTCTATGCCGACGCGCGCGAGGATGCGGCGGGCCGCGGTTTCGTGCGGGGTGGAGTTTACAAGTATGCGAACGATCTCGCCGGGCGCGATCTTTCTTACTATCTCTCCATAGACCCAGTGAACGGGGACGATCTTGCCGGGCCAGTCGGTGCGATTATGCGGCCAGCCGATCCAGGTGGCGTGATGGCGTTCCCATTCGGCGGGCATATTCAAACCGAGCGAAGCGGGCGCGCCTTTCGAGGGCCGGGGGGTGCTTTTTGCCATCATTTCTCGTCGATGAAGCGCCGCTCTATTCCGCCATAGGCATCGATGCGGCGGTCGCGAAGGAAAGGCCAGTTGCGCCGCACCTCTTCGATTCGAGCGGGATCGATCTCGCCGATCAGCACCTCTTCTCTGTCGGTCGAAGCCTCGGCTATGACGACTCCAAAGGGGTCCGCCAAGAATGTGGTGCCCCAGAACTCTATGCCCGCGCCTTCCCCCTCAGGCTTTTCGTGACCGACGCGATTGACCGCCGCCACATAGACTCCGTTGGCGATGGCGTGCCCGCGCTGGATGGTGCGCCAGGCGTCGCGCTGTTGCGCGCCGTGAGACTCTTTCTCGTGCGGATGCCATCCTATGGCGGTTGGATAAAACAGGATGCTCGCGCCCCTGAGCGCGGTCAGGCGAGCGCCTTCAGGATACCACTGGTCCCAGCAGATGAGCGCCCCTATTCGCCCGACCGGCGTATCGAAGGCCCGAAAACCGAGATCGCCCGGAGTGAAATAGAACTTTTCGTAATAGGCCGGATCGTCCGGGATATGCATCTTTCGATATATGCCCGCGATCTCACCCGCCTCGTCTATGACTGCGACGCTGTTGTGATAGAGACCGGCGGCGCGGCGCTCGAAGACCGAGGCGATTACTGTGACCTTATGCTGTCGCGCGATCTTACCGAGCGTGTCGGTCGAGTGGCCGGGGATGGTCTCCGCCAGGTCGAAAAGCCCCGCGTCCTCGCGCTGGCAGAAGTACTGCGACCTGAAAAGCTCAGGCAGGCAGATCACGTTCGCCCCGTCTCGCGCAGCCTGCTCGACGAAATGGGCGGCCCGCTCAAGGTTATGATCCGTGTCCGGCGTTGCCGACATCTGGATCAGACCCACTCTGAATTTATCCGCTGATTGCATACATAAAAGGTACACAAATCGCCGAGACTATCCAAGCTCGATAGACGAAGAAAGCAACCACAGATGATCTGTGTTTATCTGTGGTTGCTTTCTTTATTTGGAAGCGGCTTCTCCCGCGGGGACGGCGCGGCCCTTGACGACGCGCAGGTTGAGGTCTTCGTCGGCGGCTTCATAAAAGATGCGGCCCTGCATCATCTCGTCTGCGGTGAACTCGCCCCATCGAACGGTCTGTGTGGGGTCGGGGTTGAACCTGTTTTTTGCGCTGTTGTCGTATGTGCCTACATACTCGACGACGGTCCCTTTCGGCACGCGGAGCGGCTCGGTCAGGATATATGTGCGCTGCCAGTTGAAATCGTAATTCTGGACTTCAAGGGCGGTCTCGGTCCTTCCGTCGGGATAATTGAGCTTCATCAAATAAGACTTGCCGCGCAGGTGCATGTGGACGTGAAAGAACTTTATAACCGCGTCGGTCGGAAAAGTGTTTCGCGCGACGAAGG
>DASTET010000393.1:0-4099 GCA_035709445.1 Blastocatellia bacterium
ATCTGCGTTCATCTGCGTTCATCTGTGGTTCCTTTCGAAAAAGGAACGGGGCGATCAGGTGACCGCCCCGCTCGTGTGGCCTGAGTTGATGGCTCAGGGTTACTGGTTGCTTGTTGGAGTCGTGGTCGCCGGTTCCGGCTGAACCATCATGATGATCGGCTCTCCGGGACGACGGCGGCGCGGAGTGCGACGCGCCGGGCGACGACGAGGCTCGACCGACGGCGCGGGCTCCTCGGTCGTGACGACCTGAGGAGACGAGCCGCTGGCGCACCTCTTCAGCTCGGTAATGCCCTCTATCGTAGCGCGGTCGGGCAGTATCCAGAACTCGACCCTGCGGTTGAGATTCGGATCGCCTGACTCGTGCGGGCACGTGTCGCTGAAGTTGCGCACCGTGATGCGAGCCGCATCGATGCCTCTTTCGGTGACCAGGTAATCACGCGCGTTGTTTGCGCGGGTCAGCGAGATGCCGACTCGCTCTGACGAATCGCGGTGACCGTCAATAACGACCTGAGCGCGCGGGTCTTGCTGGAGCTGTAGCGCGATCTCATCGAGACACGCCTTGTGCTCGTTGTTGATCCTCGCCGAGTTGAACGGGAAGAAGATCGGTCCGCACGGCGAGAGCGGTTTGACCGCCTCCGGAACCTCCAGCGGGTTGACCGTTATCGAAGTCGAGCAGCTTCCGCCCGGACACGGCTGGTCGCACCGGGTGCGGGTTGTGCCTACGTTGACCGTCACGGTGACGGTGCCAGGCGTTACGTTGGTGGTGTCGAGCGTGACTTCGCTGCCGGTCGTCGATGATAGCGTTCCGGCCGTAGTCGACCAGGTGAAGGTCTCGCCCTCTGCGCCGCTCTGGGTGACGCGGAACGTTACGCGGTCGCCCTGAGTGACAGTCGACGGTGTAGCAGTCACCTCGCAGGTGACGGTCGGACACGGCGGCTCGGTTATCTCGAAGGTCGTCGTGCAGGTCGTCTGCCCGGTCGTTATGCACTCGCTCGGGCAATCGACCTCGGGGACCGTCGCCGTTACGGTGGTCGTCACCGAGTAGTTTCCGCAGGGAAGCTGAGCGGTCGGTACTTCGACCGAAGCGCCGGAGCCGCTGACGGTGACCGGGCGGCCCTGCGGGTCTCTGACTTCCCATCGGTACTCGTAGGTGACCCTGTCGTCGGCATAACCGGGCGTGGTCGGACGGTTTGTCAGAGTCAGACGCTCGCCCCTGTTGACCGTCGCGGCGCTGGCCGAGAGCACGCAGGTCGGAGCCGGAGGCGGCGGGCAGGATTTGCGGCTTCCGATCGAGAGGTAAGCCACGAACCCGTTCGGGTCGTTGTTCTCAAAGGTAAAAGGAACCGTATCGAACAGCGGGTTGATGATAAAGAACGGCGGCACGAAGGTCGTCATCGCGCGGAAAACAGGGAGCGTTATGTCGTCTTCGTTGTTAAGCAGACGACGGTACGCCCCGCCGAACGAGAATGCGCCGTTCCCAAAGAAGAACCTCGCGCCGAGGTTCAGGTCGACAGGGTTGTTGGATATCAGGCTCGGTGTCCCACCGCCTATAAAGCGAGTGTGAGCGATCTCAGCCAGCAGCTCAACGTGCTCGCTCGCGGCAATCGACATACCGACGTTCAGCAGGAGCTTGTCGCGCAGGTCGAGTATCTTCACATCGTTGCGCTCGATGTCTCCCGTGTGTATGTAACCGATGTTTTCATAGAGGCGGAACCGCTTGCCTCCGCTCTCCTGACCGAACATGAGGATAGGCCCGAACTCATACTCGCCGCTCGTCCGGCCCCTGGCCCTCGCATGATCGCCGCGCGAGATGGGTATCTTCAAGTACCCGCCGAGCGCCATGCTGAACCATGAGTCGTTCGCGTCGATGAGGGCGACCTTCGTCCCCACGTAGATGTCTCCGGTCCCGTTTGATGACTGGCGAGGCCCGAATATGGGACGGCCCAGATTGTCGAACCCTATAAAGTCGACTTCGCCAAAGAATGGCAGCTCATTGTAGTACGACGGGAGTTCGGTCTGAATCAGCGGGCCGAGACCGCGCACCTGAGTGCCGTTTGGCCCTCCCGGCGAGAAGACGCTGGTCGGAAAATCGACCGGCGTGCCGAACCGCCCGAGCGCCGGCAGTATCCCGCCGAAGATGGAACCGCCTCCGGGGAAGAACGCTGCCGCGCCGTTGTTCTCAATGGGCGGGCCGAACAGGTTGAACGGCTCTCCGAAGAACCGGGCCGCATTGTACTGGTACCCGCTTAACAGGAATGGATTTCGTGAAGTCGTCTGCTGCCACGTCACCCAGTTGACCCAGATCTCCCATCTGTTGGTCAGCCCCAGTGTTATGTTGAACGGAATTTGATTGATGTCTATGTCGCCAGGGTCACGGTCGTAGTTGTTCCAGAAAATCGCAAAATTGAACTCACCCTTGCAAAGAGTACGGGTCGAGAAAGTGTTGAACAACCCCGTGCCGCCCAGCACTGTTGGCGCTTTCTGTCGCTCGGCCAGGTTCCCTCCACTGCCTTCCTGCCCGAGGACAGTACCCCCCAAAAATAGAAGCACCAAGACAAGCGTGCTTATCTTTCCAGCCGCTTTCATTATTTTGCCTCCTGATTTATTCATCCGCGGAATGCTTTTCTTAATTTGGTTCGCCTCCGAAACACAAGAGGTGATCTTTGGCCCCCTCAGAAGTACAGGCGAGTGGGATGAATTTCTGTGTGAGCGTCCAGCTCGAGCCCTTCCTGCAAGACTCTCTTTATTGCTAGATCTCGAGCCCAGGTGCATGGCTCATTCTATTTATTCCATCACTATCTATATACTAGCAATAGCGGTCGGGTCAATACAAAAATTAAATTTTTCCAACATCCCTCACAGTTTACGGCCCCTCGCAAAGTCGGCTGAAAACAGGAAGCGCGGCGATCATGGGGAGGCATTTGGGGAGCAAAAACCGCGCGCTCAAGCCCTCAAAAAGAGCGCGCGGCCCGGACTTCAGTTTCTGCCTGTCAGGCGTAAATCCCCCGCAGCCGGGTGTCATAGGCTACGCGGTCGATTGCCAGCATGTAGGCGGCGAGCCTCGTATCGACGCTGTATTTTTCGGCAAAGGCCACAACGTCGTTAAAGCTTGAGACCATGATCTCGTGCAGCCGGGAGTTGACCGTCTTCTCGTTCCAGAAGAACCCCATTCGGTCCTGCACCCATTCGAAGTAGCTGACGGTGACCCCCCCGGCGTTGGCGAGTATGTCAGGGATGACGAACACATTCTTTTCGGCAAGTATCGCGTCAGCATCGGCCGTCGTAGGCCCGTTAGCGCCTTCGGCCAGGATGCGGCATTTTATGTTCTCCGCATTCTGGCTTGTGATCTGGTTCTCGGTGGCGGCAGGCATCAATATCTCGCAATCCAGCTCAAGCAGTTCTTCGTTTCCGAGGTGCTCGGCCTCGCTGTAGCCTTCAACCGTTTTGTGCTCCTTCAGGTAGTCGAGCACGCCTGGCACGTCGAGCCCGGCGGGGTTATAGAGAGCGCCTGTTATGTCGGCAAGCCCTACGATCTTGTAGCCCTCCCTGTGCATAAGCCGCGCGGCCGTGCCGCCGACGTTGCCCGCCCCCTGCACGACGACGCGGGTCGAGGCGATGTTGAGATTGAACTTCTTGCAGGCTTCGTTGCAAACGAAGAGCAGCCCCCGCCCCGTGGCCTCGCTCCTTCCGCGCGAGCCGCCTATCTCGATAGGCTTGCCGGTCACGACCGCCGTGACCGTGTGGCGCGCGTGCATGGAATATGTATCCATCATCCAGGCCATCACCTGCTCGTTTGTGTTCATGTCGGGCGCGGGCACGTCGCGCTCCGGCCCTATAAAGTCGAGCAGCTCAGCCGTGTACCGCCGCGTGAGCCGCTCAAGCTCGCCCGGGCTCATCTCGCGCGGGTCGCAGATTATGCCTCCCTTCGCGCCGCCGAACGGGATGTTGACGACCGCGCACTTCCAGGTCATCCACGCCGCGAGCGCGCGGACTTCGTCGATGGTCACGTCGGGCGAGTAGCGTATGCCGCCCTTGGCCGGGCCGCGCGCGAAATTGTGCTGCACGCGGTAGCTTGTGAAGACCTGATAGTTCCCGTCAT
>DASTET010000394.1:0-4791 GCA_035709445.1 Blastocatellia bacterium
CGAACGTCTTGGCAAAGCAGCCGTTCTCGGTAGCGTAAATCTTGCCGCCAGGCATCAGCGCCACGAAATCATCCTGAACGGGGGAGGAATTATTCTGCTTCGTAAAAGTCGTGGTAGTCTTGCCCGTGCCTGAAAGCCCTATGATCAGACCGACCCTGTTCTTATCGCCTACAGGGATGACCTTGCACCCGGCGTGAAGCGCAAGCCCGCCGCGATCATAGACGATCTGGTTCCACATCCTGAGCCCGCCCTTCTTCGATTCGCCGAAGTAGTCGCTGTTGAAGACGCGGGTCACGCCGTTATCGAGGTCTACGGCGATCAAACGATCGGCAGGGTAGCCCTCCGTCACGAGGTTCGGAGTGTATATAACCGTCAGGCGCGGCTCGAAATTGCCGAGATCTTTATCAACCGGGTAGTAAAGGTGTTGCTGCATACCGGCCACGTTGGCATTAGACCGCTCGATGATGAGGCGGGCCGGGATTCGGAAATCTGTATCATTGCCTATAAAGCCGTCGACTATGATCATCTCGCACTGGCGTATGTAATCGTTTTGCAGTTGCGAGACGCGGTCGTACTCTTCGCGGGTGATCGTCTGCGAGTCGTGGCGCTCGGGCGTGTCGCTCACTACAAAGGTTGAGAGCTTTGAGCGCGCATCAACCCTGGTCTGGGTGTTAGGGTTATTGAAGCGTGTAATGCGTGTATTGGACATCTCCTCGGTCAGCTCGCGCAGCCGCTCGGGCGAAGGGTTCCATATGACGCTCTTTGGCTCGACCGGCAGCCCGGCTGGTTTTATCGAAGTCTTACTCATTCATTCCTCCCTATAAATCCACATAATTTATCAGTCAATGATAGCCGACTGAATTGTTTACGGCAACTACTGGATCATTCGAGATATGATCCTCGCAGGAGGATCATTCGGTTCTCGAATTAGACTGAAAATCTTAACCGCAGAGGATCGCAGAGTAATTGTTCACTCCTCTGCGATCCTGCGGCGTCCTCTGCGGTTATTTTGTCCTCGATCATTCAGAATCATCTTTTCAAAAGAGAACACAATGAGCCTGCTAATCCTCTCTATTCTTCTCTCTTTCAAGGCGCGCAGCCTCGGTGAAGGCTGCGGCGTCCGGGTCAGCCGGGACTGATGAGTCGAGGTCCATCGCCATAAACTTGAAGCTGATACGGCCATCCTCGGACATATAGACTCGCAGGTCCCCCTGTTGAATGTTTCCCGGAGCGGCGAATACCACATACGTCTTGCCTACCTGACGGGGCTTGTAGAGCCCACCGGCATTGCCTGCGATGACGACGTCGGCCTGCGGGTTCTCCTGCGCAAGCCGAAGGGCCGCCTCCAGATCGCAGTGCGCGACGATGACGAGCAGGTCGCACTCTTTTCGCGCCTGCGGCACTGTCGAGCGCGCGGATTCAAACATGTCTCTGACCATGCCGTCGCTCCCTTCAGCGGGCCTTATCGGCTCGGCCAGCCCCACAAACCCCACGCGAAGCCTGTTCTGCCGCCCCTTGATGCGCGGCCCGGTGACCTCCTTGATTATGTAAGGAGGCGGGGCGGCTGCTTCTTTGCCAAAGACCCCGTTCGCCGAAATGATGTTCTTTATCAGCGTAAGCGAGTCGGCTCGCCGGTTATAACCTTCGCGAGCAAGCAGGCGCTGAGCGTAGAACAGATCGAACCTTCCGAGATTGATCACATCGATCGGCCAGCGGCTGTAAGCGCGCGCGACCTGCTCGTTCTGCAACAGGACCGCCGGCGCGCTGCCTGAGCTGTTATAGAATAAAAAACCGGCTTCGACATGAATGACGGGCGTATCTTTGAACTTGCGCTTGAACCCTTCGAGGTAGCCGATGCGGCGCGCAAGCCCGCCGCGCGGGAAAGTACAGTCACAAAGTTCGAGATTGCCGCGCATATTCGCGCCGAACAGTATTGCCAGCGCAGCTCCATCGTCCGGCCCCAGACGCTCCTCGAAGCTCGCACCTTCAGCCTTTTGATCCTGGACCTCGCCCAGCGCAATCGATGATGCCAGGAAAAACAGGGCGACTGGAATTAGTAACAAGTCTCTTCTCATCCGATGCTTTGTATCACAGCGCAAAGCCGCCGGGCAATTCGGGGGCCTGCGCTCGGGGAATGGTTCACCAGTATCCTTTTCGAACCGACGCGGGATGGCCAAACTGCTTCGATATCTTTCGGGCTGCATCTCTGGCCATCTCCGCTATCTTCGGAATGGAGTTCCTTCCTATCTGGTTTATCGTACCGCTCACCCCTATCGCCGCAATGACACGCCCCGTAGCATCCATCACGGGCGCGGCCACACATCGCGCGCCCAGGCTGTTCTCCTCGTCATCTACGGCATAGCCTCGCTCTCGCACCTTCTCAAGCTCGCGAAAGAGGGCGGCAGCGCTCGTTATAGTCTTGGGCGTGATCTTCTTCAGCCCCCGAGTCTTCAAGATAGCTTCGAGCTCTGCCTTCGAGAGCCCCGCGACTAAAACCTTGCCGACGCCGGTCGAATGAATCTCCATGCGCTTTCCGACCCAGGTGTCCATCTTTATAAACCCAGGCGAGTCGACCTTCTCTATATACACGGCTTCGCCCCGGTCGAGCACCGCAAGATGAGCCGTGAGGTTGCTCCGCTCGACGAGGCGCTCAAGCACCGGCAGAGCCAGCTGCTTTATATCTATCCCCGCATCAACCCCCCGATTGAGCGCAAGCACCTTCAGCCCCAGCCTGTATCTGCCTGTCCCCCGCTCGCGCTGAAGGTAGCCCCTCTGTTCCAGCGTCCGCAGTATATAACTCGCCGAGCTCTTGGGTATCGAAAGCCGCCTGCTTATCTCCGAATTCGTCATGCCAGCGCTCCGCTCGGCCACCGCCTCAAGTATCGAAAGCGCCCGCACGACCGCTATCGAAGAACTCTCTTCCCTCTCACCCATATGCTCACACCTTCACCCATTAAAATACCAATTCTAACCCGCCCCAATCGATTCCTCCGCCCATATACCGAATTTCTGTTCGATATTCTGAACATCAGCGAATTTTCGCTGGACATAAAAAACGGGATTGTTTATAGTGCGGGATATTGAATTGATGTTCGACATATTGAACAGATCTGATTGCCGGATGGGGCGGGGTGGGCAGCTCCCTGCCAGGCAGCGATAATCTCAAAGAGGGCGAATATGACTGAATTGCGAATAAATTCCGCTCCGGCCGACTTCGATCCCCTGAATGGGTTACCCGCCGGCTTCATGGAATTCCTGCTCCCGCTTCACAGAGAGTTCACCCCCCGACAGCAAAGCCTCAGGGCGCGCCGCCGAGAAGTGCTCGGCGCCTCGCACGGCGGCAGGCTTCCGGATCATCTCCCTGCTTCCGCCGCAACGGCGGGCGATTGGGCAATCGAATTGCCCGGCTGGTGCAGGGACCAGAGGAATCAGATGACCGGCCCCGCAGACGACGCGGAGCTTGTCGTAAAGATGCTCAATTCCGGCGCTCCAGGAGTTATGCTCGACCTGGAAGACTCGATGGCCAATTACTGGCCGAACCTCTTGCAGGGCGTCGAGAACATAATTGCGGCGCTCGAAGGCGCGCTCGACTACTATGACGAGAAGCGCCGGCAGACGGTCGGGATCAAAAAGTGCGACACCGTAATATGGCTCCGCCCGCGAGGGCTGCATCTCGGCCAGGCCGGGCTGCTTGAGGATAGAGAAGAGATAGTCTCGGCTTCACTCTTCGATGTTGCGCTGATCTTCTACAGGACCGCACCGGCCAGGCTAAAGCACCCGCTTGCATTCTACATCCCCAAGTCCGAGTCTGCCGAAGAGGCGCTCTGGTGGCGCGACCTGTTTCAGGCGCTGGCCCGATCGAGGGGGCTTGCCGCCGACTACATCAAGTGCATGGCGCTGGTCGAATCACACCCTCTGGCCTATCAGATGGAAGAGTTCGTCCACAACCTCCGAGATCACATAGTCGGGCTCAATCTTGGCCGGTGGGACTACATGGCGAGCCTGATACATTTCAACCTCCACGACCCGCGATGGGTCTTGCCCGACCGCAACACGATCCCTCACGACGTCCCATTCTTTCAGCGCCTCCGCGAGCTTCTAGTCGAGATATGCCACAGGCGCGGGATGCTCGCCATCGGCGGGATGACGGCGCTTTACCCGAGCCGCACGGACCCCGAATTGAATGCCCGCGCGCTCAAAGTGCTGGCCGAAGACAAGCGGAACGAAGCCTCATGTCTGATGGACGGCGCGTGGACGGGCCATCCGGATCAGAACGAGATCGCGGTCAGCCAGTTTCCATACCCAAACCAGATACACGCGCGCCGGGAGAAGGTTGTGCGTTATCCCGATCTGAGGCCCGTCCCGACAGGGGTCGGCCGTATCACTCTCGAAGGGACCCGCGCGGCGGTACGCACCGTCATTCGCTATCGCAACGGGGTCTTGAACGGCAAGGGGGCGAGCCTTCTTGACGGCTACATGGAAGACCTTGCCACGGACCGCATCTACAGGCTGATGATCGCGCAGCGCATTCGTCATAGCGATGAGATCAGGATAGACGATGGTCACGGCAACGCGGTCCGCCACACGCCGGAGCTTGTGAGCGAGCTGTTCGATGAAGAGCTGAACCGCATAATCAGAGAGCTGCCCTCGGGCGCGGAAGAGTCTGCGGTCGAGAAGTACGTCCGCGCGAGAAAGATAAGCGAGCAGATGATCGCTCGCGGCGAGTTCGACCCTGTCTAACAATCGCGTGACGCGACATTCGGTATAACGGGCGCTTACCGGACAATTTTC
>DASTET010000395.1:0-5375 GCA_035709445.1 Blastocatellia bacterium
TTTTCGCACGTTCGAATCTCGGCCCTTGTCGAGGCCGCGGAGCAGGTTGAAGCATGGCGCGGGAGCCGCCTGGGGCTTTTCATCGATGTCAATCCCGGTATGGACCGCACAGGGATAGAGCAGGATCGAAGCGACGATATCATGCGTCTTGCCAGGTCGATCGAATCTGCGGGGCTCGCCTTTCGCGGTATTCATTATTATGACGGACACCTGTCCGGTTACGATCTGCTTGAGCGCGCGGCGATCGCTCATCGCGGTTACGACAGGCTGATGGAGATTGCGCAGACGCTGGAACGCTGCGGGCTGGCAGCAGGCGAGGTCATCACGGCGGGCACCCCGGCCTTTCCTTGTTCTATCTCTTATGAGGGGTTCGCTGGTTCCTCATTTATCCATCGCGCTTCGCCGGGCACTATCGTTTACTCGGATTGCACGAGCCTTGCGCAGCTCCCGCAAGAATGGGGTTATCGGCCTGCCGCCGTGGTGCTCTCTACGGTGGTAAGCCGGCCGACGCCCGGCCGCATCACCTGCGATGCGGGTCACAAGACCGTGTCGGCGGACGCGGGTGTGCCGACATGCGCCGTGCTCGGTCGCCCCGGCCTGATCCCGGCCCGACCGAGTGAAGAGCATTTGCCGGTGGAGATTAGACCTGAGGCGCAACTGCCTTCGATAGGCGAGGCACTTTATCTCGTGCCTCGCCATATCTGTCCCACGGTTAACAATTTTGATTATGCCGTGATCGTGTCCGGTGATCGGATAACGGGGATCGAGCAGGTGACTGCGCGGGGGCGCGAGTCTCCCCTTGTAGCTGCGACAAAATAGACGAATGAACACGAATCCGCTTCTTTATTCGTGTTCATTCGTGGCTCATGCTTCAGGTTTACTGTTGGATATAGCAGGTCTTTACTTGCGCTTCGTCGTTGCTGTTGCCGACTTGCCCTGCTTCATCTCCATCATGCGCCGGCCCATATTATTGAGCTGTTCCTGGCCGATGATCTGTTTGACCTTCGGGAACATCTGGTTCTCTTCTTCCCCGACGTGATGCTCGACGGCGTCTCTCAGCTCGGCGATCTTGTCCGCAAAATCGCCGCTCGTCGGCGACAGCCCGGATATCTCCGAAAGGAGATCATCGACTTCCTGGTGCTCGGAGTACGCCTCGCGGACCAGGTCCCGCGTCTCCTGATGATTCTCAAGCTCAGGATAAAAGATCTGCTCTTCCATCTTTGTGTGAAGCGTAAGCGCGCTCTTGAGCTGGTTGAACAGCTCCATCTTCGATTTCTGACCGCCGGCGTTTGCGGTCTCGATCTGGTTCATCATGTTCATAGCTTCCTTGTGGTCTTGCTTCAGAAACTCTAGCACGTTCATCTACAATTCCTCCTTCGACTCTTGTTGCTTAAATTCAGTGTGTCATACTGCGCGTCTATAAGAGAGGGCAATCCTCGTGCCTGAATACGGGCGCGCGCGCGGGCAGCAGCACTGTCAGGAACGCACTAAACCCGGTCAGAGGCGACTCAAGTATGCAACAAGTCAGAACATAGAAATGGCGACAAAGCACGGACATTTTCAACATACATGGTTTTAGGCTACTATGCTCATTGGCCCTTACTCCAAATTCGCAGGTGGAAACTGAATGAGGTTAAGAAAGCTCACGCTGCTCGCCCTGGTTGCGGCGAGCCTGTGCACGACCATAGTTGCGCAAGAGAAGTTCGATTTTTATTCGCGCGGCCCTTACCGGCAGAGCGTGCCGCGGCCCTCAAGCGTCACCGGCTACGAGCCGGGCCAGTTCCAGACGCCGCACGGCCAGATAGTGCGCGTGCTTGAAAAGATAGCAGCCGCAGCGCCGGACCGGGTGCGGCTCATCGAGAACGGCGAGACCTGGGAGCATCGCAAGCTATACCTGGCCGTCGTCTCCGCGCCTGAAAACCTCGCGCGGCTCGACGAGATCAAAGCCAGCATCGCAAAGCTCGCCGACCCGCGAAGGATCGCAAGCGAGGCCGAAGTCGATCAGATCGCGCGATCCACTCCCATAGTCGTATGGCTCAACTACGGAATCCACGGAAACGAGTCGGCGAGCTACGAAGCGGTCCAGCAGGTGCTCTACCAGCTCGCAGCTTCCGAAGAGCCGCGCACCGTTGAGATACTCAGGAACGCCGTCGTCGTCATAAACACTATGCACAACCCCGACGGTCACGAGCGTTTCGCCGTCTGGGAGAACTCGGTCGCAATAGGCGACGCCGAGAACTTCAGCATCGAGCACCGCGAGCCGTATCAGATACAGGGGCGCACGAACCATTATCGTTTCGATCTGAACCGCGACCTGCTGGCGATGTCGCAGCCTGAAAGCCACGCGCTTATTCGCGGCGTGAGAGAGTGGCGACCGCAGGTCTTCGTAGATCATCACGGCCAGGTGGCGAATTACTTCTTTCCGCCCGCAGCCGACCCCATTAACAAGAACCTGCCGCAGGAGAAGTCGAAATTCTGGTACGACAAATTTGGCCGGGGCAATGCCGCGGCCTTCGACCGGTACGGCTGGAATTATTATGTGCGACACGTCTTCGACATATACTATGCCGGTTACATGGATTCGTGGTCTTCGCTCAACGGCGCTACCGGCATGACGTACGAGACGGACGCGGGCGGGCCGACCTCGCTCAACAGCAAGCTCGACGACGAGACGATACTGACTTTTCGACAGGGCATCGCAAAGCACTTCACCGCCTCGATGGCCACGCTTGAGACAGCGGTCGCAAACCGCGAGGCACGGCTCAAGGACTACTACCTGTTTTTCAAAACGGGGATGGACGAAGTCCGGGCCGACAAGATGAAACGGGTCGTGCTGCTTCAGGGCAAAGACCCGCACCGCACCGCCGCGCTCGTGCGCAACCTCGTGCGCGAGGGGATAGAAGTGACCGTCGCGCGCGAAGGCTTCCGGTCTCAGACGGCTTACGACTACAGGGGAACGAAGCCTGCGTCAAAGGAGTTTCCCTCGGGGGCTTACGTCATAGACCTCAACCAGCCTCAGAGGCGGCTCGCCAAAGCTCACCTTGAGCCGAACCCGGAGCTTGATAAGGACTTCATCAGGCGCGAGCTTGAGCGACGCGAGCGCAACGAGCGGCGCGGTAAGAATGTCGGAAAGGAAGGGTACGAGTTTTACGACATAACGAGCTGGTCGCTCCCGCTCGCGTTCGGGGTCGAAGCCTACTGGACCGAGGATGTGCCGCCTGTCCGTGGCGCGCAGGTCGTGTTGAGCCAGGCGTCGACGCCGCCCCACAAGATGAGGGCGCTGGACCTTGCCGAGCTTGCCGCGTCGGACGCTCAGCCGCTCCCCGGTCTTGCGGGCGGCGTCGAAGGTGGCCGCGCCACGACCGCCTACGTCATCCCTTACGGCACGGACGCCGCTTCGCGTCTGACTATTGCGCTGCTCAAAGAAGGCTTCAAGCTAGCGGTCGCCACCCGGCAGATGAATGCGGGCGGGCGGAACTGGCCCGCAGGCACTATCATGGCCCGCGTGCATAGAAACCCCGAAACGCTCCACGCGCGAATAAGCGCGCTTGCGCGCGAGACGGGCGCGCAGGCACTGGCCGTCAATTCGGCCTTCAGCGAAGAGGGCGATACCGGGGTCGGATCAGAAAGCGTCGTCAGTCTGAAAGAGCCCCGCGTCCTTATCGTCTGGGATGAGGGCACGGCGGTGTCGAGCTACGGCGCTATGTGGTACGCGTTCGAACGCGCTTATGGTCTGAAGTTCACGCCCATGACCATAAACACGCTGAAAGGGATAGACCTTTCGCAGTTCAACGTCATCATCCTTCCGGACGGAAGCGCCGCCGCTTATCAGAACGCGCTCGGCAAGCCCGGCGTCGATAAGCTCAAGGGATGGGTGCAGGGCGGAGGAGTGCTGATAGGAATAGGCGGGGGCGCTACGCTCTTCACCCGCAAGGACGTTGAATTGACCACATCGCGCCTCGTAGGCTCGGAAGAGGATTCGAGCGCCGCTGCCACAGAGCAGAAGCCTGCCGAACCGAAGCCCGATGTGAAGGGCAAAGAGACCGCCGAGGAGAAGAGCTCGGCCTAACCCGAAGAGAAGCCCGCTGAAAAGAAGAAGGCGAAAGAGCCCATAGCGGTTCCGGGCGCGGCCTTTCGCGCAAAGATAGACCGCAACCACTTCCTTTCATACGGCTACGATTCGGACTCGGTGGTTGTGCTCTTTGGCGGCGACACCTTCTTCCGCCCGTCAAAGGAGGGAGCAAACGTGGTCACGTTCGCGGCCGACGGGCAGCTTACCGTGGCAGGGTTCGTATGGCCCGATAATACGGAAGAGCTTCTGCGCGGGACCTCTTACATAATCGATGAGCCTACGGGGCGCGGTCACGTGATAATGATCGCCGAGGATCCGAATTTCCGCTACCTCTGGCGCAGCACAACGCAGTTCCTTATGAATTCGATACTGCTCGCGCCCGTTCTGAGATAGGGAAGATATTTACCGCAGATATACGCAGAGGCATAACTCAATCCTCTGCGTATATCTGCGGCAGAGTTCAGCTTAAATTCAGAAAGGCGAGCGCAGCAACCGAACGGTGGAAATCACCGCGCAGGGGATGCAAAACCGGCCCCGCTCTTTGAAGGCTTGCGCCCCTCTTTTAGGAAGGCCGCCGTCTCTATCGAAGTCAGAGATGTAATCTTTCATGGAGAACTGAATCCAGCTCATGCCGTGTCGCTTGGCCTCATCGATGGCCTGCTCGTCGGTCCAGTTCTCCTTCGATATTCGATAACAGGCCACGATCGTCCCGGTGCGGTCCGACCCGCGCTTGCAGTGGATGAATACGGGATGGTTCGCCGGATCGTTGATTATGGCGAGAACGCGCGCAACCTGTTCGTGTGAAGGGCGGTTCAGGTCAGGCATGGGTACATTGAAATACTGCAAGCCCTCGCGGGCCGCTTCGACGCCTTCGGCCCGCGTCCGGTCGTCTGTGCCGCGCAGGTTGATGACGGTCTTTATGCCGAGCGCGGCGAGCCTTTTCATCCCGCCTTTTCGGGGCTGCCCTCCGCGAAAGAGCGTGTCATCTACCTTGTGGAAATTTGGAAGCTCCGGGTAATGAGGCTCGTTTTGAGCCAGTCCAGGCGAGGCAAAAAAAGCGACTGCAAAGACAATCGCGCTCAAACGCACGAGCCGATTCGTCATTTTATTAAACTACCTCTGGTTTGAAGGTCGAAACTATGCAGAGAGACCGCCAGCCTCAAGCGATTACTTTTGGCCGGAATTGACTACGACGCCCTTCTGATCCATACGGGTGTAGTAATCGAAAACAAAATCTTTAAGATCGCCGTGACCGAAGCCGCGATCAAAATCGAATCTCTTCATCTCGGCGACTGCCTGCTCC
>DASTET010000396.1:0-2589 GCA_035709445.1 Blastocatellia bacterium
GGCCTGCGAGTCCGCGCCCCGCTCGTGACAATCCGAGATGTATGAATCGATGACCGATGTGCGCGCGCTGTTTAAGGCTATGCCGCGACGGAGGCTGGCGGTCGCAGAGCCGTGTATGAAGCAGCGGTCAAAGATGATGTCATGAGGGATAGAGTCGAGCGAAGCCTGATCGTCATCGCCTAAAGAGATGAGGGCTGATATGCGAGAGACGGAAGAAGTGATGGAGAGCTCTATCCCGATGAACCGGTAGTGATGAGCGCCCGGCTCAGTCTCGATGACGGAGCCTGCGTTCTTGGTCAGCAGCTTGGGCATGGCCCAGGCGTCATCGGGCGAAACGCGGGTCCCCTCGGGCGGAAGCAATCCGTTCATCTCCGATGACCGGATCGTAATCCAGCGCGCGTCCTCTCTGGGGCCCTTGTTACGCAAGACAAAGTTATCGATAAAGACCGCTCCGGCTTCGAGGACGATCTCGTCGCCCGGCTTGGCCTCATCAAGCGCGTCTTGAAAGTCGTCCCCTCGGTCCACCCTTATCGTCCTCCCCGTAGGGGGTTCGTATTTCGTCTCCAGGAAGACCTGAGGCATTGCCGGTCTTTCAGCTCCCGCCACCGTCGCGACAGCCAATACGAGTATGATAGAAGACAGAGCCATAGGTTTGAGGCCGTAAAGTTTCATAACCCTCTCCTGTGTTCGTTCTGTAAAGCGCGTAAGACGCTAGCCAATAGCGATGCACTATAACAGATCGCGCAATCGAAGTGTATTGTTAAAAACTTGTTTCTGCTACAAGCCCCACTCGGCCCCAACCCCTTGCCGGTTCTTGTTAGTTACTTACTCTATATACAAAACCCTTATCGCTTACCGGACGCTCCCGGACTCTCCTGATTCTATTCTTGAACTCTTCAAACCCGCTTGTGCTCTGAACAAAGTGCGCCAGGTCGCTTTCCGTATGAATTCGCCTCAGCGCGAGCGGATCGCTTTGTCTGTCGTTGAACCCGGGCAGTGTCGTGACCGCGCAACGGTAGCCCGCTCGCTCTACCGCGCGCCGCACCCGTCCGTCGTGCCCGCCGTTCGGATAACAGAACGAACCGACCTGATGGCCAAGCATTCCTTCCAGCCGTGCTTTCGACTCGCTCAATTCGCGGGCGAGCTGTTCATCCGCCGCATTTGTCAGTATCGGGTGCGAGACCGTGTGTGAAGCGACTTCGAGGCCCGACGAGTCCATCTCGCGCGCCTGTTCCCAGGTGACCGGGCGGTACTCAGGCGGCGGGGCGGCAGGAAGCTCTACTCCAAGCGAGAGCGCGATCCTATCGATGACTTCGTCCTTCGATTCATCGGGCAGGCGCTTTATGAGGCTGTTGGCCCGCGCGGCGGCTTGCAGGCGGGATGCGCGGTCGCCGAGCCGGGCCTCCACTTTCCGGCCCCCGATCACTGTCTCAAGCAACGGCGCTTCCGTTTTAAACGCCAGAAAACGCATCTTGTCGGTCCATACCCAGCGCGCGTTATCGACAAAGCCGGTCACGACGAACAGCGTGGCCGGAAGGTTGTATTTGCGAAGCAGCGGGAAGGCAATCTCGTAGGCGTCGTCGTACCCGTCGTCAATGGTGATAGCGGCTACGCCCGCCGGGACGCCCCGGCCCTCTATCAACGCCTCGGCTATTGATGAAAGCGGTACGACCCTGTAGCGTGCGGACAGGTATTGCAACTGAGCCTCGAAGACGGCCGGGGGCGTCTTCAGCCCGGCTTCATCTTCTCCGAAGCGATGATAGGTCAGTATCAGCGCCCTGGAGCGGTTCGCCAGTCGAAAGGGGGCGAACGCGCCTGTCCTCTGCATCAGATTGAGCAATGCCTGCTTCATCGGCTCAGCTTCTTCCTTCCATTTTCTGCATGACCGGTTGCCTCATCGCCTCGCGTCGTCGCCGTCTGAGGAGGCGGCGCATTTCGTCCTTCTCTTTCTTGGTCGGCAGCCTGTAACGGCGCCCTATGCTCAGGTCCTGCTGGCGCGGGTTGGCCCTCCCCTCCGCGATCATCTGCACGGCGTCGGCGACGAGCCGCGTGCAGCGGTCAACGTTCCCGGCTCGAAAGTCTCTCAGGAAGCGTTCGAAGTCGAGGCCGTAGCTGTAGTCGTACTCAAGCGGCACCGTGTCTTGCAGGATGATCTCTCCCGAATCGACCTTCGTCTCGACAAAATGAACGGTCAAGCCAGCCTGCTTCTCACCGTTGAACAGCTCCCAGAAGACCGAAGGGCCGCCGCGATAGTAGGGCGTCAATCCCTGGTGCAGATTGATCGAGCCGAGCCGAGGGATCTTGAACACGGACTCCTTAAGGATGTTTGTGCCAAATACGACTCCGAGGTCGGGTCTCGCGTCCCGAATCATCGAGATAGACTCTTCGGTGTGATAGTTCGAGACGAGATGGAACGGGATGCCGAGCGAGTCGGCGGTCTTGCGCAGGCGCTCGCGGTTATCCTCCATAGCGCCGACGCCGTTGCTCGCCATCTCGCCCGACCCGACCAGCTTTCGCGCCAGCTTCCAGGCCGTCGCCGGGTATCCATCGTAGCGTATCGAGCGTTTGATCTTCTCGCGCAGGCTATAA
>DASTET010000397.1:0-3742 GCA_035709445.1 Blastocatellia bacterium
TCCCCTGGTCCGAACTGCGAGCAGAAGGCAGCGACATCGGGCGGTTATCAAATCATATGCGGCCGATGATTACCAATCCGGCGGCCCGTAATCTTTTCGCGGAGGGGTGGCGATTGCCAGCAGCAGCCCCTCCTCATCCCCGAATATGCCTGCGTGCTCGAGGCCAGCCGGGATTATTATGGCTTCGCCCTCGTTCACCTTGTACTCTTTGCCGCAGGCCCATACGGTTGCGCTGCCCTTTAACTGTATGCCGATCTCTTCGCCATGGCTGTGAAAGGTTCTCGGGAATTTGCCGCCCTGCCCTTTTTCGATTCTAAACAGCGCCACGCTCAACTCATTTCCGAATGTGTGCTTCATGTAAGCCACACCCGGGACGACTTCTTTGCCAAATTGATCGTCTGAGAAGTTTATGACGACCGGCTCCTTAAGTTCGTTTTCCATGTCTTTCCTCCTGCCCGATAAAATTGAGAACACGTGGAATCGAGCCCTATTATGATGTGCGTTTGCTGAGACCAAACCCTCGTCTTAGCTCATTCCGTCATCAGCGATTCTATAACGAAGTGTGAATGGCGTATGAGCAGTTCCTGGTCCGAAAGAATGAAATGGCGCTTTGCCCCGGAAGCGAGGTTGGCCTGAACTGCCTCCAGCGTGTTGCCATCTTCGAGCAGCGTATCACGGAGCGAGCATTTGCTATATTCCTGGCTGAAACGCTGGGCGGCGTTCTCCGGAGGCGGGTGATAAGTTCTGGTTTCCCATACGGTATGATCGACCGCGAGTGGCCAGAAATGATATGTGAAATAAGTTCCCTCGAATAAGAAAAGAAAAAAATTGGGAAACAGCACGATCATGTCAAAGACCCACCCTGGGCTCCTTGACGGATTGAGGCCCGGGGCAGGAAGCACGCCACCAGGTTGCCTCTCGGTAACCTTAGTGATCGAGGTGCTAAACCGGTGCGAGAGGATCTCTACGGGTGTCGGCACATACGAGGCGCTGCCGGAAATCGACATAGTCCGGTGCAGCTTGTAGAGATGAAATGCGAGCGCATGAACTGTCGGATTTGACCTGTCGGCGTAGGCCCGACCAGCCGACTGTCTGTGCAGGAATGGGACGTGATAGCCTTCCTGAAATGAGTTCAGCGTGACTTTCCAGTTGGCCCTTACCTCCGCCCGGTAATGACCCGCCAGCGACATGCTGGCGAAGGGGTATCCAGCAAGCCCTTCGCGCAGCTCTCCAAGAAACTCAGACAGGCTCTGGCTTGCCGTCGGGTCCGCGTTGATGAATATGAAGCCCTCCCATACCCCCACTGCCACTCGCGTCAGCCCGCATTCTTTCTTGTCCAGCCCGAAAAACTCTCCCTCGTCCGGCACATGTACCAGCTCGCCAGAAAGGTCGTACGCCCATCCGTGGAAACCGCACACGAAGCTCCGCGCGCTGCCGCATGACTGTCTGGCAACTTTGTTACTACGGTGCGAGCACATATTATGAAATGCTCGGATGACTCCATCGCGGCCACGCACAACCAGGATAGAGCTGTTGATCGCGTCTATGTCTTTGACGAAGAAGTTCCCCGGATCCGGTATCTGGTCTTCCCTGCCCACGTTTAGCCACGTCCGCCGGTATATCCTCTTCATCTCTCGCTCGAACTGCTTCTGAGAAATGTACGGCTCGATCGGTATGGGATCAGTCCCGAGGTGCGGGTACCGCGTGGTCCATTTTTTAGCGTGCCTGCCTGTAGGCATAACCTTGAGCCTCCCTGCTCCCGAGTCTTGATCGTGACTATTAAGGCTAAACGAACCGGACCGAAGTCGAACCTAAATCTTCGAATATGGCGGTAATATGATCGCCCTTCGAGACGGCCTGGGGCATCACAAAGGACCCCGAAAGGATTACGTCGCCGGCCTTCAAGCATTCGCCCGTTCGGGCCAGATTATTGGCCAGCCAGACGACTCCAAGGATTGGGTTACCCAGAACATCATTCCCATTACCTTGAGCGACCACCTCGCCATTTTTCTCTAAACGCGCCTGTACGCAGGAAAGGTCTAGCGCCTGCGGACTCACCTTAGATTCTCCGAGCAGGAACATCCCGGACGAAGCGTTATCAGAGACGAAGTCGGCCAGCTTTATCCGCCAGTCTCGAATCCGACTGTCGGCGATCTCTATGGCCGGGGAGATATAGTCAATGGCCGAGATTGCATCCCGGGCTGTAAGCCCGGGCCCTCGCAGATCTGTCTTTAGAATGAAGGCGATCTCGGCTTCGACTCGGGGCTGAATAAGACCCCCAAGTCCTACATCCGCCCCATCATCTATAAGGGTCGTGTCCAGCAGATGGCCGAATACAGGCTCCTCCGTGCCAAGCACCTGCTGCGCGACAATATTCGTACAGCCTAACTTCTTCCCGATCACCCGGGCGCCCGGCTCAAGCCGATGATTCAACAACTCGAACTGGACGGCGTATGCGTCTTCTAATGTGAGCCCCGGGTAGGAATCGGTTAGTGGTTCCAGGACCCTGCAATCCTGCCACGCTTCGTAAAGCTTCCGCGCAAGATCTTTTACGATAGGCTCTCTTGCGACGAATTCTTGTGATATCAAGGAGCACCCCCAGGTTTATTGTTACTCGATTGGTCAGTTAAAAGCGACTACAGGCTCGCTGGATACGATTTCGCCGAGCCTGTTCCGCCATATCTGCTCACACGGCGAGTTGCTCGAAGGCATGGCCTGCGCGCAGTACCGTAGCATCATCCCAATGCTTGCCTATAAGCATCATCCCTACGGGCAGCCCGTCCGACACTCCGCATGGAACGTTGAGAGCCGGATGGCCGGTTACGTCGAACGGGCACGTGTTAGCTACTTGCTCCATCGAGCGGGCAACCTTCTCAACCAGGCCTGCGTCCGCACCGGGCAAGGGCCTCGCCTTCATCGGCACCGTGGGCATTACCAACAGGTCAGCGTCTTTCAGCGCGTCATCGTATGCTCGCTTCAGCCTCGACGATAGGTTCTGCGCCTTTGCGTAGTAGTGGCCGTGGTAATGGCTCTGCATATAGCGCCCAAGCAACAGCACGAGCTTGACAGTCGGAGACAAATCGCCAGGTCGTGAGGCCAATCCTTGAGCGTAGGCCCGCATCAGGCTCGTAACGTAGTAGCCCTTCCAGCACATGCCCATGCCACTGCCTTGCAGTATAACCCTGGTCGCCCCTTCAAGCGCTATTCCCATGAAGACAGGCATGCCGTCGCGATGAAATGGTAAGGATGTGGTAATCACCCTCGCGCCGAGCCGCTCAAAACTGTGCGCAGCGTCTTGCACAAGTGCGTCGACATCCTTATCGGACAGGCCTTCCCATCCGAACCCCTCTTTCACGATGACGAGGCGCAGGCCCTTCACATCCCCGGTCAGCGCTCTAGTGTAGGACTCGGTGCGCGCCTCCGCCTGCCGGGGGTCATACTCGTCTCGCCCCGCAATAACTTCCAACAACAGTGCCGTGTCTTCAGCCGTGCGCGCCATTGGGCCCAGATGGTCTATGGTGTATTCAAGCGATGATGCGCCTGTATAAGGCACAAGGCCGAACGTGGGTTTAAAACCAAAGATGCCGCACCATGAGCTGGGCACGCGGATTGAACCGGCCTGGTCAGCCCCGATCGACATATCTGCCGCGCCGGAGGCGACCAGGGCCGCGCTGCCGCTCGATGAGCCTCCGGCCGAGTACCCTTTGCGGTGTGGGTTATGCGTCGGACCAGTGTCCGCCAG